>CBINHQ010000088.1:0-8044 GCA_966250475.1 uncultured Chitinophagaceae bacterium | reverse complement strand
GAACGCCGCCTCTCTCTGTGATCCTGTCGAACTCTGCCAGAACCGCTTCCTCCACGAGATCCGTTAGTTCTTCAATTGCGAAGCTGCCCTGGATGAAATTTTCCGTCTTAGCGGAGCCAAGTTCTCGGTTTATGATAAGCTGGATTGCCATCGCCCTTCTCACACTTTCTTCAGTCGGCGTGGTGATCGCCTCATCGTATGCGTTTGTGTGAAGCGAGTTGCAATTATCATAGATCGCATAGAGCGCCTGCAGCGTCGTGCGTATATCGTTAAAGTCGATCTCCTGTGCGTGAAGGCTCCTGCCGGATGTCTGAATATGATACTTCAACATCTGACTACGTTTGTTAGCCTTGTACTTATACTTCATCGCCTTCGCCCAGATCCTGCGTGCCACGCGACCAATCACGCTGTATTCAGGATCCATACCATTGCTGAAGAAGAACGAGAGGTTGGGAGCAAACTCATCGATATTCATGCCGCGGCTGAGGTAGTACTCCACGTAAGTGAAACCATTCGCCAGTGTGAATGCGAGCTGTGTGATCGGATTCGCTCCTGCTTCCGCAATATGATATCCACTTATAGATACGCTGTAGAAATTGCGAACCTTGTTGCTGATGAAATACTCCTGTACATCACCCATCAATTTCAATGCAAACTCGGTGGAGAATATGCAGGTATTCTGAGCCTGGTCTTCTTTCAAAATATCAGCCTGCACAGTTCCGCGCACTTGTGAGAGTGCCGAAGCTTTTATGTTTTCGTAGACATCTGCAGGCAATACATCTTTGCCTGACAATCCAAGCAAGCGCAAGCCGAGGCCATTATTTCCCGCAGGCAGGCTTCCTTGGAGTTCTCCTTTTTCAGGAATCACAGGATTGCCGTCCATCCCCATATACCTTGGCAGTTCATCGAGCTTATACTTTGATTCGATAATGCGATTCACTTCATCTTTCAATCCATTCTCGAGAATGTATTTCTCGCACTGCTGGTCGATGGCAGCATTAAGGAAGAAGGCTAGTATCATCGGGGCCGGACCGTTAATGGTCATGCTCACGGAAGTCTTGGGATCGCAAAGGTCGAAGCCGCTGTAAAGTTTCTTTGCATCATCTACCGTTGCGATGCTCACACCACTGTTACCAACCTTGCCATAAATGTCGGGTCGGTGATCGGGATCTTCTCCATATAGTGTAACGCTATCGAATGCAGTCGACAGCCTTCGTGCTGGTTGATCAAGCGACACATAATGGAATCTGCGATTCGTACGTTCAGGTCCGCCTTCACCTGCAAACATTCTCGTCGGATCTTCTCCTTCACGCTTCAATGGAAATACACCGGAAGTGAAAGGAAAATGTCCCGGAAGATTTTCCTGAGCCTGCCAACGAAGAATGTCGCCCCAATCCTTGTACTTTGGAAGCACAAGCTTCGGAATGCGGCTGCCGCTCAGACTCGTCGTGGTCATCGGCTGCCTGATGGTTTTTTCTCTTACAGTGTATTCGTAAAAATCCTTTTGATACTCCTTTACCTTCTCCGGCCAGTTGTTGATGAGCTTGCGACTCACTGGGGTAAGTTGATCCATGAAGAAACCTATTTGCTTCTGAAGTATCTCCCCGACTTCGCCCCTCGCTTCACCAGACTCTTCCAGAATCGCCAACGCACCTTTGAGTTTGTAAACTTTCGAAGCAATGGCAGATTGATCCTTAACCAACTGATCATATTTCCGGTTGTTCTCCGAAATCTCTGAGAGATATCGAACCCGGTTTGAAGGAATGATTGCCTGCGACACGCTTGCAGTAGCTGCGAAACTGAATTCTCCATACTTCTGCCCGGTCTTTTCTCCGAGTTTTTTCAATAATTCCGAGAAGAGTTTATTGATTCCTTCGTCATTGAACTTACTCGCCATGGTACCGATGATGGGAAGCTCTTCATCAGTCGCTTTCCATAGCCCATGGTTTCGCTTGTACGCTTTACGTACATCGGCAAGCGCATCTAATGCACCTGGCTTGTCGAATTTGTTTATGCAAACGAGGTCGGCATAATCAAGCATGTTAATCTTTTCCAATTGCGATGCCGCGCCGTATTCGGGAGTCATCACATAAAGACTTACATCGCTGTAATCGAGAATGGATGCATCACTTTGTCCAACACCGGCCGACTCTAAAATCACAAGGTCGAATGAAGATTCCCTGCAAATGTCGATCGCATCCTGCACGTGTACACTTAATGCGGTATTATCGTCTCGTGTGGCAAGACTGCGCATGTACGCCCGTGGATGTGAAATTGAATTCATCCTGATACGGTCGCCAAGCAGCGCACCTCCGGTCTTCTTCTTTGAAGGATCTACAGAAATGACTGCGATCGTCTTGTCGGGAAAGCTATTTAGGAATCTCCGCACGATCTCGTCAGTCACTGATGATTTACCCGCACCTCCTGTACCTGTGATGCCAAGAACGGGAACGTGAGATTTCTTTTCCGCGCTCTTTGATTTCTTCATCCCCGCCTCTGCCTCCGTGATCGCCCTTGCGATTCTGCGAATGTCCCTTGCCTCATTCAACGGAAGCTGACCATTCCACTTCTTGGGAGCTTCCCAGTAGCCAGTCTTGTCGTCTCCGGGTTTTGATGCAGCTATGCATTGATTGATCACATCCTCAATCATCCCTTCCAACCCAAGCCTGCGACCATCATCCGGAGAATATATTCTGCTGATTCCATAATTATGAAGCTCCTCGATCTCTTCCGGAAGAATTGTACCTCCACCTCCTCCGAAGATCTTTATATGACCGCATCCATTCTCCTCCAAAAGGTCTTTCATGTATTTGAAGAATTCAACGTGTCCGCCCTGGTAACTAGTTATCGCGATTCCTTGCACATCCTCCTCGATGGCCGCTTCCACAATTTCCTTCACAGACCGGTTATGTCCCAGGTGGATGATCTCGGCTCCTTTACTCTGGAGTATTCTCCTCATGATATTGATGGCGGCATCATGCCCGTCGAATAAACTCGCGGCCGTAACTATACGGACCTTGTTCGCTGTCTTATCCATACCGGCAAAAGTAAGAAAATCAACGTTCGTTAATCTGAAGCATTGGCAGGCCCGCGATTGCCGTATTTTATCATGATGAAAATGATTCCTGCTGAAAACCTTTCTATTTTTTGAACATTTAGCCCGATCATCATACATATCCTGACAAAAAATCCGGTCACCCTTCCTCCCTGAATTCCCTACTTTTGGAGCCCATATGCCAAACCCCTGCCTGATAATTGTTTTCAACCACAGGTTCGACAGGAACATCCCGGTACTTGAGAAGATCTACGGCTCGCGATTTCGCCACATTTTCTTCCTGGTCCCATTCTACGACGGCGACCACCCCAGAGTAATACCCGTGTACGAAAGTTCATTCTACTTTCAGTCGTTTTTTGCCCAGGGATTCCATCGTTTTTTCCAGGAGGAATTCACACATTATATTTTCGCTGGAGATGATTGCATCCTGAATCCATCCATCAACGAAACCAATTTCCTGGATGAAATGGGACTTCCCGAAGACAGCGATCATGTACCTGAGTTCATTGAATTTCACAAACTCAGCCAGGGCGGATGGTGGCATACGAAGAAGGCGGTGGAGTTCTTCTCTAACCGTGGTGGCGCGGAGGTGAAGCATGAGTTGCCATCCAAAGAAGAAGCAGTGCTAAAGTTTAAGATGCATGGTCTGGATATCCAACCGCTTACAATGCGAAACATTTTCGGTCCGGGAAAATTGAATTCGCTTAATGCCTGGCAATCCTGGCTCTACAAACAATTCTTCTGGAGAGTGAAATGGAAGAATTATAAGAAGAATGGGAAAGTGGAGCTAGCTTACCCAGCAGTTGGGTCATACTCAGACATGTTTGTTGTCACGAAGAAAAGCATTCGTTCATTCTGCAGATATTGCGGAATTATGGGTGCGACGGGTTTGTTTGTGGAAATAGCAATTCCCACCGCATTAGTTCTTTCGTCAGAAAAAATCACATTGGAAAAAGATCTAAAACTAAAAGGAAAAGCACTCTGGTCGAAGGAAGAGGTTGAGGCAGTAGAAAAAAAGAACGAGCTATCGTTATCGAAGTTGATGCAGAACTTTCCGTCTGACCAGATCTACTTTCACCCGGTCAAATTATCAAAATGGAAAAACGACCTATGAAGAAGTTCATTGTAATTACCAGCATATTTAATCCCACTGAAGCTATATCCGCATTCGCAAAGCTGAAAGACTACCAGCTAATTGTGGTGGGTGATAAGAAATCCCCGGCCGATTGGCAGCATGAGAACGTGATCTATCTCGACACGAACAAACAAGTTGAATTGAATTCATCTCTTGCCAATGCAATTCCATTTAATCATTATGGAAGAAAGATGATGGGATATGCATATGCAATTCAGCAGGGCGCGGACCTCATCATCGATACTGACGATGATAACATTCCTTATGGAGATTGGGGCTTCCCAAACTTTGAGGGAACTTACTTGCAATCCGAAAAGGATCTCGGCTGGGTGAATATTTATCATTACTTCACCGACCAACATATCTGGCCTCGCGGACTTCCATTGCGCAATATCCGTGACAGTAGGGAAAAACTTAAATTGGAAGGGAAGTCTGATTCAAAGGTTGGCATCTGGCAGGGACTTGCAGACGAAGATCCTGATGTGGATGCCATCTATCGGCTTACCTCAGACACGCCCTGTACCTTCAACAAAAAAGATCCAGTGGTATTAGGCGTAGGTACAGCCTGCCCGTTCAATTCACAGAATACAGCAATCAGAAAGGAGTTATTTCCCCTTTTGTTCCTGCCCTCGTTCGTCACTTTCCGATTCACTGACATTCTTCGGGGCATCATCGCACAACCAATACTCTGGCAGCACGGATACAGGCTCGGGTTCACCTCCGCAACCGTTGTGCAGAAGAGAAACGTTCACGATTACTTCCGCGATTTTGAAAGCGAAGTACCCATGTATCTCCACACGGAAAAATCATTCGATGCAGTGCTCAATGCCGTTGGTTTTGGCAGCGTGAAAGACAACCTCTATTCCGCTTACGAAGCATTGCGAAAAATTAACATTGTGGAGGATCGTGAAATGACTGTGCTGCAGGAATGGCTTAAAGTATTTTGATACATTTGCTCAATGCAGCTATTGATCGAATCCATAAGTAATCTCTACAAAGAATGGACTGGCGCAGAACCCATGAAAGTGGATGTGCTGCCAATATCCGGCAGTGAGCGCAGGTACTTCCGTTTGCATGGCGCGAATGGCAGTGTGATTGGTACGTACGGCGCTAACGTCAAGGAAAACGAGTCATTCATCTACTTCTCGCGCGAATTCTCCGCGAAAAAACTCAGCGTTCCCGAGATTTTTGCCGTAAGTAAAGACAGAATGTTCTATTTGCAGGAGGATTTGGAGATGTGTCTTTGCTTAATCGACTCGAGACAGAAGGATTTTCCCAGGGAGTATATGATCTATTTCGCAAGAGTCTGCACGAGTTAGCTGCATTACAGATCAAGGGTGATAACCAACTTGACTACAACAGATGCCTTACGAATAAAGAGTTTGGCATGGAGGCGATTATGGCCGATCTCCTTTATTTTAAATACTATTTTCTCGATGCGCTTCGCAAACCTTACGATAAACAAAAATTGATCAGGGACTTCGAGGCGCTTAGTAATTACCTCACGCATACCGAGTATAAATATTTCATGTTCCGCGATTTTCAAAGCAGGAACATTTTAATCGGAAGGGATGACTCTGTGCACTTCATCGACTTTCAGGGTGGCATGAAGGGAGCTCCACAGTACGACGTAGCGAGTCTCCTCTGGCAAGCAAGGGCCAACTTACCTGATCAATGGAAGGATTCACTGCTAAATGATTACATGGAATCATTCGAAAAAATGACAGGAACCCCTCTCGACAAAGTTGTCTTCCGCAGTCAGTATAATGGGTATGTATTGATACGACTCTTGCAGGTACTCGGTGCCTATGGATTTCGTGGCTTGTTCGAAAGAAAAGCACAATTCCTTACTGCAATACCTCTGGGTCTTCGCAATTTGAAAGAATTCTTCAAAAAGCAAAGCCTTGGAATTGCAGTTCCAGAATTTCGGAAGGTGCTCAACATCTGTGTGTCGGATGAAATTGTAAAGCAGTTCACACCAACTCAGGCAACGAGTGAGACTCCGCTCGTAGTAAAGATCTGCAGCTTCTCTTATCGCAAGGGATGTCCAGTTGATGAAACAGCCAACGGTGGCGGATTCGTTTTCGATTGCCGAGGTATTCTCAACCCGGGAAGAATTACCGAATACAAAACGCTTCATGGTCGCGATAAGGCTGTGAAGGATTATCTCGAACAACAAACGAAGATGCTGGGATTTCTCAACAGCGTTTTCGACATCGTTGACATGACTGTTGAGGAATATATTAACCGCGGCTTCGAGAGTCTGATGGTGAGTTTTGGTTGCACAGGCGGACAACATCGCAGCGTATATGCTGCCGACGCACTTGCTCGGCACCTTCGCAACAAGTTTAAGGTGAACATCCAACTAAGGCACATGGTGCAGGATGAAAAAAACTGGATGAACCCTCTCGAGAAGATCGACCAGAAGTCGTGAAGCAATCACTGCCAACGCAAATAAATTAATTCAGATGAAAGGAATGATATTCAGCGCCGGGCTTGGCACGAGATTCAAACCCTGGACCGACTCGCATCCCAAAGCATTGGCTGTAGTGAATGGAAAGAGTCTCCTTCAGCGAAATGTGGAATATCTGCAGAGTCATGGCATTCGAGATGTGATTGTGAACGTGCATCATTTCCCTGAACAAATAATTAATGCCATCAGCGAAAACAATGGATGGGGCAGCAGGATAGAAATAAGCAATGAATCAGGTGAACTTCTTGAGACAGGAGGTGGTCTGCAGAAAGCAAAGAGGTTGTTCACTCCCGGCGAAAGATTCATCACCTGCAATGTCGATATACTCACTGACCTCAACATCGGAAAACTGCTCGCATTTCATGAACAACACGAGCCGCTGATTTCTTTTGGCATCACTAATCGCAAGACTTCAAGAAACCTTTTGTTCGATGAGAACAATGTCCTCTGCGGATGGCGAAACAATAATACTGGCGAAGAAAAAATTGTGCGGAAAAGCAAGAGCCTGAATGCAATGGCATATAGTTGTGTGGTGGTATTTGAATATGAAGTGCTCGACATGATTCCCTTTAAAGGAAAGTTTTCGTTGATCGATCTTTACCTCCATCTGGCAAAGGATCATGTTATCATGGGTTATGACCATACTGGAGATAGGTTTGTGGACGTGGGAAGGCTGGAGAGTGTGGAAGTTGCCGAGAGGATGTTTTTGTGAAGGTGGGGTTGGTTTAATTTAATGGGGATGATCGCAGTTGAACGTTTTGATTTTTTGATTTGAATTTGAAGTGGGCGAGAATTTAACGTGGCAGGAGGATTCGCTGTTCGCGGGGCCCTCCCCCGGCCCGATTTTCCTCCCCCGCCTCCACCGCCAAATCGCCATTCGGGGCAATACCATTCCCACGCCCGCTTCAGCAATCTCACTCGCCTCCACGCCACGTCCCACTCACCCCCACGGTTGAGAAGCCATTCGGTTTTTCATATCGACCCAATCGAATCTTTCACAAACCTATCCTCAACATTTTCCAAAACCATGAGAAAATCAACGGAAATCACCGCAAATTTCTCCGCACTATTCCCGTGAAAACCTCAAGGATTAACGATCTTTTCACCTATTCATTCAATAGCTTCAACCCACCTTCTAATTTTTATTCCCGTCAATAGTTAACTTGCAATTCCTTATACTAAATACAATAAGCATGAAGAAAGCATTTCTTGGTGTTATTACCATGTTGATCGGATTCATCGTTTGTGCGCAATCAGTTTATGATGCAAAGGAGGCATTTAACCCGCAGTTCTATCCTTACCCGGGAAATGAATACAGGAGTGCGGGAGGAGAGCCCGGTCCTAAGTACTGGCAGAACAAAGCCGACTACTCCATCAACTG
>CBINHQ010000087.1:0-8047 GCA_966250475.1 uncultured Chitinophagaceae bacterium | reverse complement strand
TAAAAAATAAAAATCCTTTACATTTAAAAAAGAGCTTAAAACCTCAGCCTCGTTCATTTTCAAATTCTCAAATTCACTCATTTAATTGAACCTAACCAACACCTTCGTCGCCTTTATATCCTCAAATGGAATGGAATGATTGATGATCTCCTTCTTCTTTCCCTTGCCTTTTTCCTCTTCCACCACGATCTCATTCTCGCTAACCACCGTCATTTTTCCTTCTACTTTGATTCCATCCTTGCGAACAACCTCAACAGTTCGTCCCTGGTTCTTCACGTATTGGCGGTGCAGACGTAGTGGGTGATCGAGTCCGGGCGATGATATTTCCAGCGAAAAATCATTTGCTGGGAAGAATCCTGATTCCTCGAGCTCGCGGTAGAGTTTACGGTTGTAATGAACCAGCTTATCGATGCTCACACCTGAGTCGGCGTCGAGGAAGACCTTCACATTATTCGTAGGTTTAATGAATATCTCCACCAGGAATACTCCCGGTTCTCCGGCAATCAACTGCCCGACTTTTTGCTCCAGTGCCTTAATTTGTTCTTCTGTGTTCATGTCCGGTAAAAGAAGAAGGGAACGACTTCGTTCCCTTCTGTTGACCATTTTTTCCGCTGCAAATGTAGTGAATAATTCAATTCGATAATAAGAAGGGCGATTGAGAGGAGAATTAACATTCGGAAGCTGGCAAAAAACGCCGTTAATCGTAAATTTGCGGCATGATTCGTTTCATTCTCTTAGCGCTGCTGGCCTGGTTTCTTTACAAGCTCATATTCAGGGTAATAATTCCTGTGTATTCAGCTACCAGACAGGTGAAGAAGCAGTTTGGTGAAATGAAGGCCAGGATGGAAGAAGAGCAGATGAAACGGCAGGGCTTCAACCCGACCACGGGTCAGAACTTCGATGCTGGTCCCACCCCTAAAAAGGAATCAACTCCGGTTCCGAAGAGTGATTATATCGAATTTGAAGAAATCAAATAGGTTGAACTTTCCAATTTATCTCTATTTTTGCACGCTCATTAACTAATTAGCTGATTAATTAATTAGCTAATTGAGAAGGACCCTTAGCTCAGACGGTTAGAGCATCTGACTCATAATCAGAGGGTCGTTGGTTCGATCCCAACAGGGTCCACGAATGCCCCAGGATGAGTGGGGCATTTATGTTAGGGTTCCTTTAACCTTTTATTAACCGGGATGAAAATACATTTGCCCATCACATATTTAATATGAAGAAATTTTTCCTGCTAACCCTCAGCTCCTTATTTTTCACTGCATTATTTGCCCAGGATACTATCCAGCCACTGAAAAAGAAGGAGCCCATTAACCTGACGGGAAGGGCAAACGATCATTTCCTTGTGCAGTTTGGTTATACGGGATGGGCAGGAAAGCCTGACAGCATCAGTCCTTCGGGATTTTCGAAGAGCATCAATGTGTATTTCATGTTTGATTTCCCGTTCAAGTCAAATCCAAAATTGAGCATGGCTTTCGGACCTGGAATTTCAACTGATAACATCATTTTCAAGAATACGCACGTTGGAATTGCCGATAATGCATCGATGATCAGCATTCGCGATGCGGCTGATACCACCCACTTCCGCAAGACAAAGCTGGGAACTGCCTACCTCGAGGCGCCCGTGGAATTCAGGTACACTGCCGATCCGATGAACAGCGACAGAAGTTTCAAGTTCGCTCTTGGAGTGAAGGTGGGAACCATGCTTGGCGCGAAGACGAGGAACAAGGATCTGCAGGATGGAAATGGCAATACGATCAACGCATATGTAATGAAAGAATCAAGCAAACGCTTCTTCAATACTACAAGGCTTTCTGCACACGCAAGAGTTGGATGGGGCCATTTTACTGTTTATGGCAGCTACCAGCTCACCACCCTGTTCAAGGATGCAATGGGTCCGGAAGTGCGACCTTTCTCAATTGGTCTCACGCTTAGCGGCCTGTAACGACATTCCCGCACAGACATTAATTTTTTCTTCGGCAGCGCTTGATGGTCTTTGGCCATTCAAACCCGCAGCCGTTTACCTAATTTTGAATGAATGATAGATAAGAAAAATAAGATCCAGGAGAAGGAAAAAGCCATTCTCGTGGGATTGGTACATAAGGGCCAGACGGAAGAACAGGTGCAGGAGTTCCTGGATGAACTCGCGTTTCTTGCGGAGACTGCCGGTGCGATTGCGGTGAAGCGATTCACACAGAAGCTTGATCATCCGCACAGCAGAACCTTCGTAGGAAAAGGAAAGCTGGAGGAGATTCGCGATTACATCAAAGAAAAAGACATCCGCGTTGCAATCTTCGATGATGAACTTTCGGGTGCGCAGATAAACAACATTGAGAAGGAACTCAATGTGAAGACTATTGATCGATCCGATTTGATACTCGACATCTTCGCGAGAAGGGCGAAGACTGCGCAGGCAAAGGCCCAGGTTGAGCTGGCGCAATATCAATACATACTTCCCAGGCTGCGAGGCATGTGGAAGCACCTTGAACGTCTCGGTGGCGGTATTGGTACAAGAGGTCCGGGTGAAACGGAAATAGAAACCGACAGGCGTATTGTACGTGATAAGATCTCGCAACTGAGAAAGCGTTTGTCTGAAATCGACAAGCAGGCGTTCACGCAACGAAAAGACAGAGGAGAGTTCATTCGGGTTGCGTTGGTTGGTTACACAAATGTGGGCAAATCAACATTGATGAATTTGCTCAGCAAGCGCGAGGTGTTTGCGGAGAATAAGTTGTTCGCTACGCTCGATACAACTACCAGCAAGGTTGTATTTGAGAACACGCCGTTTCTTTTGAGCGATACAGTTGGATTCATCCGAAAGCTGCCGCATCATTTAGTAGAAAGCTTCAAAAGCACGCTCGATGAGGTTCGCGAGGCAGATATTCTGTTGCACGTGGTGGATATTTCACATCCCAACTATGAGGAGCAAATGGCGGTGGTGAATCGCACGCTGCACGAATTGGGCGCGGCGGGTAAACCTACATTGGTTGTATTCAATAAGATGGATCTCTACGAAAAGAAATACCTCGACGAGTGGTTGGAGGCGGATACAAGAAAAGAGATACTCAAGGATCTTGAAGAACGTTGGCAACAGGAAACGAATGGCAATGCGGTATTCATTGCCGCGATAGAAAAACGAAATCTGAATGCATTGCGCAACAACATACTCGAGAAGGTTCGCCTGATGTATAAGGTGAGGTATCCTTACAAAACTGAGTTCATTTATTGATCTGCGCGATTTTATTTATACAAGACATCGATTTCCGGCATGAATGATCAGGAAAAAGGTTGGACCAGGATAGCAGAACACATTAACGAACTGCCATTTGCAGGGAATGATATCGCGGTAATTGAATTCGAAGGCAGGAAGATCTGTGTGGCTCGCAGGAATGGTCAGGCTTTCGCATTTTCTTACAAATGCCCGCATGCCGGCGGCATTCTCGCCTTCGGGCATATTGATAGCAACTGCCACCTTGTATGTCCTCTCCACCGGTACAGGTTCGACATGAAGAATGGAAGAAATGTAAGCGGTGAGGGATATTATCTTAAACACTGGAAGGTAAGGATCGATGAAGAAGGAATATTTATCGGGAATCAGCTGAATGGCTGATTAGCCGATCAACTTTCCCGGCAGCTTGCCTATTGGTAAATTCTTAGTACTTATTATGCCATTACCGCTATTGAGAATACCATTCTCATAGTGTTACTTCGCACCTTAATCCATAATCCCTGAAAAGACCAGGATGCTCTAAGATTTCCCCGGGTGTATACCGGGGGAAATCTTTCTTCTCTCGGCCTGAAAACAGGTAAACCAAATTAATCCGAATTAATCCAACCCCATGCAAGCCAACCACAAGAGTGTTTTTTTAAGAAAATTATTCTTTACCCGCAGAGCTCACCTGCTTTCCCTCGCTTTTATCAGTGTTGTACTTACCCACGGTGTGTATGTAACCGCACAAACGCCTCAGATCACGATGAGTGCCGGATTACCCGTAGGAACGGCCTGTAAAACCATGACTTTCGGTGGCGGTAAGTATATTTCACTGTTCAGCCAGGGCCTGTATTCTTCCGCAGATGGCGAAACCTGGAATAAGGTGGATTACCCGGGATTTAACGGCTCCCAATTCAACTCAATCGCATACGGCTCCGGAAAATTTGTAATGGTTGGCAAGAACGGCCAGATACTTACTTCAGAAGATGGCCTAAGTTGGTCAGCCGCAACTTCGGGAACCGCCCATCAGTTGTATGATGTGCAGTTCATCGAAGGAAAATTTTATTCCGTTGGGCTCAACAGAACATTGATAGAATCCTCAGACGGGATTACCTGGAATGCGATTACGATTAACGCAGGTACTGCTACGGATCTTTTGCGGAACATCACAAAGGGACCTGCGGGATTTGTGATCAGCGCAACGAGGTCCAACTCGACCGGGAAATTTGCATACAGTTCTGCTTCTGGCGCTTCCAATACCTGGGCGTTTACCGACGTGGCATTTGCTACAGCCAACAAGGTGATCTACCTTAAAGATCGATACTATTTCTTTGGAACAGCAGGAGTTTATACCTCCGTAAATGGCGCTACATGGGTCAATAGCACGGCCTCTCTCACAGTGGAACTTCCTGACGGATCAATGCAAAATCTCGGCTCGCCAAACCAGGTATTCCACGGGATCTATGATGACTCGAGGGTCATCCTGTTTGGATCTTCCCAATACTACGGAACGCATGGATGTGTGTTCACTTCAACTAATGGAACCAATTTTAAACTGGAACCGAAATCGGCATACCTGACGGCACATGGCTCGCTGTATGTAAACGATAAATATTTTTTATACGGTAGCGAAGGAATAATATCCTCCGATGATGGTATTAATTATCATTACCCTGGCGGAAGCTTTAGCAGCCTTGCCACGAATGGTGTTAATTATGTGGGAGTAGGCGCCCTGGGATCTGCGGGAATAATCTTCAGTTCAGGAAATTTTGACTCGTGGACTGAACGTACGCCTGCAGGCCAGAGAGAACTTTATTCTGTTGTTTACAATGGCTCAAAATTCGCTGCAGCCGGCTCGAAGACCTTCCTCGAATCTATGGATGGAATTACATGGAGTTCTGTTGGCACACAGACCGATGAAATATATTGTCTCGCATACGGCGATGGCAAGTATGTGACAAGTGGCTACGATGGAGGGACTTGGGAGTTCAGAATCTCTTATTCAGCAGATGGTAGTACCTGGACAACGGCTTTTTCAGATCCATATTATATTTACCGTATCAGGTTCGTGAATGGAAATTTCTTCGCGCTGGGTTATGATGAAATGAATTACGTTGGCGCAATTCTATATTCGCCGGATGGCGTCACCTGGACGGATATTACACCTTCCCTCTCATTTCCCGTGGTATATTTCAGTGACGTTGTGTTCGATGGCTCCAGGTACCATTTTATGGGAGTCCAGTACACTGATGATATCAATTGGGAGTATGGTGAGTTCTTTTCCGTGAGCACAGCTTCGGTTTCCGATCCTGCATCGTACGTTAATAAGGGAGTCATCACAACGGCGCACCCGGGCATATTGCTTGGAGGAACCTTTGGTGAGGGCTGCTTCGCTTTCAACAATGGAAAGTTCGTTGGCTCGGTGGTTGATAATTTGTCCGGCGAAGCCTATGTTATTTATTCGGAAGATGGGGTAAACTGGAACGCGGAGGCAACCGGACATACCTCGATGATAGGAGGGGTGGAAGCAATTGGAGAAACGTTCCGGTTATTGGGTGCTGCCGATTTGAGGATCACTGTTGAATTTGAAAACTCCACACTGCCTGTAAGCCTGATGAATTTTGACGCAATCGCAGATGGGGAAAGGGCTTTGTTGAAATGGTCAACCTCGTCTGAAATAAACAGTGGCAGGTTCCAGGTGCAGCACAGCCTTGACGGGCAAAGCTGGTCATTGATTGGTGAAGTAGTTGCGGCAGGTAATTCGAATTTCATCAGCAACTATGAATTTACACACCAGTCGCCTGCGCCCGGCAACAATTATTACAGGCTCACGGAAGTGGATCTGAACGGCCGCAGGCAGGTTAGCCCCGTGAGAAAGGTCTGGATCGGCGAACAGAACCTTGTGCGTATATCACCGAATCCAACCCGTAATATAATAACTGTCGACCTAAAGTATCCTGCCATTTTGATGGTCCTAAATGCCAGTGGCCAGGTAATGGGAAGCTGGAGACTTTCAACAGGTGCCAACCCTGTACAACTTGATAAATATCCTGCGGGAATTTATCACCTGGTGGTAGATACTAACGGGCAGAAAAAGAGCTACCGGATTGTGAAGCAATAGAATCCTTGCAATGCGGTAAATTGAAAGTCTGAAACCTGAAACTTCAAATATTCAGATTAATTAATTGCATTAAATTGTTGGTCGGCCTCCGGTCACCTGGAATGTCGCTCCAGACACATAACTTCCGTCATCCGACGCAAGTAGCACGTACACTGCAGCGAGTTCAGCAGGCTGGCCTGCGCGTTTCAGTGGCGTGTCCTTTCCAAAATTTTTTGTCTCTTCCGAGGGAAAGCTTCCAGGAATCAGCGGAGTCCAGATCGGACCCGGCGCTACACAGTTTACACGAATTCCTTTTTCACCCCACAATCCGTCAAGAGCGGCGGTAAAGTTTTGAATTGCTCCTTTCGTTACCGCATATGGCAGGAGAGTAGGATTTGGACTGTACGCATTTACCGATGAAGTATTTATTACCGAGCTGCCGGGCTTGAGGTATTTCTCAGATTCCTGGCAGAGCCAGAACATTGCGTAAACATTCGTGCGGAAAGTGAAGTCAAGTTCTTCAGTGCTGATTTCACCAAGTGTGTTGTGCTGCATTTGCCATGCGGCATTGTTCACCAGAATATCGATTCCGCCCAGTTCCTTCACTGCAGTGTCGATAATTTTTCTGCATTGTTCTTCCTTGCTGATGTCGCCGGGGACGAGCACTGCTTTCCTTCCTGCCTCTTTCACATATTTTTCTGTCTCGCGTGCATCTTCATCTTCGTTGAGATAGGAGATCAATACATCTGCCCCTTCTCTTGCGAATGCGATGGCAACGGCCTTCCCGATTCCTGAATCTCCACCGGTGATGACCGCCTTCTTTCCCTTTAGTTTACCAGAACCTTTGTAGGTCTCTTCACCATGATCGGGTTTTGGACGCATCTCCTGCTCCGAGCCTGGCATCTCCTGCTCTTGTGATGGATAGGGAGGCTTGGGATATTTCTCTAACGGATTCTCCGTTCTCTTCTCCTTTCTTGTTTCCGTTGTCGGCATAATAATGTTTTCGAAAGGAGTACCATTATTATGCCGTAGACAATTAACTAATTAACCAATTGACTAATTAATTAATTATTCTCCGTGTAGCGTTTAAAACTGTCAAGAATCGCCTGCCATCCTCCACGCTGCATTTCGATGGGATTGGTTTCTTCAGCCTCGAAGGTCTCTACAACATTCGTGTTATCACCTTCGGGGTTGAATGATACCACAACCTTGCGACCATCGCCGATGGTGTACTCGAGGAGTTCGTTTTCTTTCACCTCGTCGAAGGTTCCGGCGAAGTCGAATCCAAAGCTTCCATCCTTTGCTTCCATGCGGTAAGAGAATGTTCCACCATTGCGCAAGTCGTTTGTTGCGGAAGGGGAATGCCAGTCTTCGGAAGCCTGGTTCCATTTTGTGATGTGCTCGGGCTGGTTAAAGTATTTCCAGACTTTTTCAACTGGTGCGTTCACGGTAGTCTGCACTGTGATCTTTGTTTTGCTTGAAGTAGTCATGTGATGTTATTTTTAAAATGAATGATTGAATTTACTGGTGCAAACATAAACAGGTCTTTCGGTTGGTTTAATGTGTGAATGCGTCAAAATTCGGGGTGGAATGCGACACAGCGGTGACATGATTTTCTTTTTAAAAACATCCTTTTGTGAAATAAGGAAGGATGCCGGTTTCCATCACTTTACATCCACATTATGAGGCTGGTGGGAAAAAATTCCCCAGCAAAATGATGCCGTAGTTTA
>CBINHQ010000086.1:0-8051 GCA_966250475.1 uncultured Chitinophagaceae bacterium | reverse complement strand
CATATTATCAGAAAGGAACAGTGACGCTGATCAAATAAACGCAACAGAAATTCCTGTTAACAAATTTTTGCCGTCGATGAACGATCCTAGCACAGAAATTGATAGTGATTTGGTTCAATATCTGAACCATGCAAATGAATTTCACCAAAGTTGTACACTTTACCCGGTTGATAAAAGCCGGTGGACGCCTTCGTGAGTTTAATTTCCGCAAGCTGAGAGGGCAGGATAATCAGGAATTATTTACAGTTGATACAGTGGACGACCGCGGTAATCGTATTCTTTTTCGCATGCAGAAGAATGATAACAGCCAGTGGACCATCATCCCGCAGATGCTACCCAGTTGGATCCCCGAAAACGAGGAGAAACTTCGCGAGGCTATCGAGGATGAACTCGCAAAAGTCTAGTTTCATTGCCTTATAACACGAGCAGTTAATATCTTGCAGGCTTAAACGCCTGACATGAGACTACCGATTCTTCTCTTCACTCTCGTCTTCATTTCCTTTTCTTGCTCCACGTCAAAGAAAATTTCCGGCGGCAGCAACGCGAATGACTACACCACAGGTGGAAAGGTCTGGTCATCTGCCTTTCAGCAGCAGGCCGCGGAGTACAAGGCTCTTTGCTACCAGGCCTTCAACATTGCAAGACTACGCCTCGACGAAGCCATAGCGAGAAATACAACAGGCAGACCTCTCGCCATTGTCACCGATATCGACGAAACGATTCTGGACAACAGTCCGTATGCAGTGAAGCAGGCATTGCTTGGAAACGACTTCAGCCAGTCAACCTGGGAAGAATGGACCTCTATGGGAATTGCCGACACAATGCCAGGCGCTCTCGCTTTTTTGAAATACGCAGCTTCGAAAAACGTGACGACGTTTTATATCACGAACCGCTACGACAGGGAATCGGCCGGCACACTCCAGAACCTGAAGCGATTTGGTTTTCCTTTCGCAGATGATGCTCACTTGTTGGCTCGCACCGCAGGATCAGGCAAGGAGGAAAGAAGAAAAAAGGCGGCGGAGGCACACGAGATTGTATTACTGCTCGGCGATAATCTCTCCGACTTTAGTTCCGTTTTCGACAAGAAGCCTGCAGATGAACGCGACGCAATGGTGAATGCAAATGCGGCTGAATTCGGCAATCGCTTCATCATTCTCCCCAATTTCAATTACGGAGGATGGGAGGAAGCTATGTTTGAATTTCGCTACAACTGGAACGCAGCACAGAAGGATTCAATCCTGAGGTCGAAGCTTAAAGGATATTGATGGGTTCATATCCACGACTCCGGGGATGCGCTCACCTGATTTATTTTCTGCCAAAAACATAACTTTATCGGGTGATCAAGGCATACAACTTCCTCGCGTCATGGCAACTGTTTCCCGAGAAAGGCAATTATGAATACGGTGAGCGGCCGAAGAGCGGCATTTACAAGATCGAATCACCCGAGGGAACGAAGGAACTGGTGATATCCCACAACTGGGTATCGCTGGAGAACAAAGCATTTAATTCGCATTTCAAGATTCTTGCTGATGAGGAACTCAATCCCTTCAGCGATCCGCAGTTTGCAGACCAGGTTCAGGTTGTATTCACCGACAGCATCAACTTCGAAATACATTTCTACCGTAATGGACAGGTAAGCCTTCACATCGTGCACGAGATTCTTCCAAACGGTTACCTTAAAGTGACGCAGCAGGGAAATCGCGCGGATGGAACGCCATACACCAACACAGAAATTTATCACAAGCAGCTAAGCGTGCTCCCCTATTCAGCTTCTGTTGCGGGCGCCGTAATTCGCGCGAACGAGGAAGGAATGATAAAGCACAAGGCTCTCACCGCAATGGAAGAGCAAACAAACATGCAGCTCGACCAGATCAGGAAGCAGATAGAACTGCTCGCCTTACAGGCGCAGGAGATCCAGAAGAGAAAGGAACTCTCGATGCTGATCTACAACGCGAGACTCTCGTTCAAGCCAAACATCGGCCAGACTTATTACCTGTACGAAAAACAAAATGGAGAGCACATGCTTTCGCTCGTCTCTCCAAAGGAATGGGGACCATCGGGTCCGTTCAAACGTTTCGTTGCGGCAGTGAAGCTGATGGCCGACCACACATGGACGGAAATCTGATGAATCGACAACCATTGCATAATTTTGATCATGGCCCGTCTTTCAGTTAATATCAACAAGATCGCCACGTTGCGAAATTCGCGCGGTGGCAACAATCCCGATGTACTCAAGGCCGCTATCGATGTGCAGGCATTCGGCGCAGATGGAGTTACTGTTCATCCCCGCCCCGACGAACGACACATTCGTTACAGCGATGTGAGGCAGATTCGCGAGATAATCACAACCGAATTCAACATCGAAGGAAATTGCAGGGACCAAAAATTCGTTGACCTCGTGCTGGAGACAAAGCCGCACCAGGTCACGCTCGTACCTGATGCGCTCGGGCAATTAACCTCTGATCATGGCTGGGATACGATTGCCAATCGCGATTATCTCGTTTCCATGATCAAGGTTTTCAAAGACGCGGGCATTCGGGTTTCCATCTTCGTCGATCCAGATGTGAGGATGATTGAAGGCGCGGCGAAAACCGGAACGGATCGAATAGAACTCTATACCGAAGCGTATGCAAAGAAGTTTGCGGAAGGAAATCCCGCCGAGGCGATAAAGCCATACGTTGCTGCAGCGGAAAAGGCACGAGAACTTGGACTAGGCCTCAACGCCGGCCACGACCTCGACCTGCATAATTTGCAATACTTCAACAAGAATATTCCGTGGTTGGACGAGGTGAGCATTGGACACGCGTTGATTTGCGATGCGATCTATCTGGGACTTGAAAATGCAGTGCAGCTTTATCGCAGGCAGCTTTTGGTTTAAAAGTTTAAGGGTTTAAAGGTTTAATGTTTGGTGTTGGAGGTTTGGTGTTTGACCTTAGGATCAAACTTCAAACAACAAACACCAAACCCAGTTAAGATCGATCATAATAAATCATAATAATCATAAGCAATCATATCAAAATTGCGTCCAACGGTCCTGCCTTAAAAATCAGCCTTGCCAATTTGGGATTTCTTTCAATTCCTGAAACTCTTCCCCGCGGTGCCAGGCCATGCACCTGTTCCCATTTGTAATGACGATATATGGAGCCGGCACGCTGAGATTATACCGCAAGGCCTGCTGTAATGTTTCTTCATTCAGTTCAACCGACATAGCCTTGCATTCCACAATCATCCACGGCTTATGCTCGCGGTCGAACACCAGGATGTCGAATCGCTTCCTCAATTCACCCAACATAATGGCCTTCTCCTGGGAAATGAACGACGCGGGATATGCCTTCACCTGTATCAAATACTGAATGAAATTCTGCCGCACCCATTCCTCCGGAGTAAGCAACAGCCATCGTTTACGAAGGGGATCGAACAGCATCTGCCTGTTGTTTTCCTTCTTCACCCGGAATGATGGCTCAGGATAATTGATTGAAAGCATCCTTCAAAAGTAAATGATTAAATTGCAGGATAGAACGTTTGAAAGGATGAAGACAAAAGAAGAGATAGTACGAAACTGGCTGCCACGCTACACCGGACAGCAACTGGACAAATTTGGCAAATACCTGCTGCTAACTAATTTCAGCAATTACGTGAACATGTTTGCCAAGATGAATGATGTGGAAGTGGTCGGTATCGACAAGCCCATGCAATGCGCCACTAAGGACGACATCAGCATCATCAACTTCGGAATGGGAAGTCCTACCGCCGCCACCATCATGGACCTGCTTTCCGCCATCGAACCGAAGGCAACGCTCTTCCTCGGAAAATGCGGTGGACTCAAGAAGCGCAACAAGCTCGGCGACCTGATCCTGCCCATCGCAGCCATCAGGGGTGAGGGAACATCCAACGATTATTTTCCTCCCGAAGTGCCGGCCCTTCCCGCATTCGCGTTGCAGAAGGCCGTATCAACTACCATTCGCGATTACGGAGTCGACTACTGGACGGGCACCGTGTACACAACGAACAGGAGGGTTTGGGAACACGACGATTCTTTTAAGGAATACCTCCAGCAGATCCGCGCTTATGCGATCGACATGGAGACAGCCACGATCTTCACCGTCGGTTTCTTCAACAAGATTCCAACCGGGGCATTGCTGCTCGTGAGCGATCAGCCTATGATTCCCGAAGGTGTCAAGACCGAAGAAAGCGACCGCGCCATCACTGCCACCTATGTGGAGCGCCACCTGATGATTGGCATCGACTCACTGAAGCAACTCATCAATGATGGGATGACGGTGAGACATCTGAAGTTCTAAATCTTCATTCATGAAAATAGCATTAACACTCCTTGCCGCCGTGGTACTCGGCACGACAGCCCGCAATTGCGGAAACAAACCTGCAGAAGATAAACTGTACAAAGCCAGACTCGAAATCCAGGGCATCTGCATGAACTATACCTTCAGCATGCTGGAGGGTACGACGGATACGTCTCTCGTCACTCCCGAATGGACGGATGAGACAACTGGAAAGAAATACTCCAATGCATTTGGCCTCGCAAATCCCTGCGATTTTCCAAAAACACTCAAAGTGGGTGATGAGTTTTACTTCAGGCTCGACACCACGAGAAAGGAAGACTGCATCGTGTGCATGGCTTATTATCCCACGCCACCGAAGAAGATCGGCATAAAAGTCACGGAAGGGAAATGATGCCTCTACTTCGAATCGAAAATCTTTCTGTCGACTTCGCCACTGAAGATGGCGTGGTGCATGCGTTGAAGGATATTTCATTCGAAGTAAATCGTGGCGAGATCGTGGCGCTGGTTGGCGAATCCGGTTCAGGTAAATCTGTGACCTCGCTTTCCATTCTTCAACTCCTTCCCTCTCCTCCCGCGAAGTATGCATCTGGTAAGATATTGTTCTCGCAGGATGGTAACATACAAGAAGATCTGCTGGCCAAGAACAGGAACGGTCTTCAACACATTCGCGGCAATAAGATTGGAATGATCTTCCAGGAGCCGATGACCTCTCTCAATCCCGTGCTTACCTGCGGCGAACAGGTGATGGAAGCAATACTTACGCATAAGAAGATGGCCGAAGCGGAAGCAAAATCGCTTACCATCGTTTGGTTCGAAAGAGTGAAGCTTCCCAACCCGCAGCAGATCTTCAAGCGATACCCGCACGAGCTTAGCGGGGGACAGAAGCAGCGCGTGATGATCGCGATGGCAATGTGCTGTCATCCTTCACTATTGATTTGCGATGAACCGACCACTGCGCTCGACGTGACAGTACAAAAGACAGTTCTTGAACTCATCAAGGAATTGCAGGCGCAATCGGACATGGGCGTAATCTTCATCACTCATGATCTTGGAGTAGTTGCGGAGGTGGCGGACCGCGCAATCGTGATGTATCGCGGTGGGATCGTGGAGCAGGGTACCGTGCAAGATATCTTCACCAACCCTCAGCACAATTATACGAGAGCTTTGCTCGCCTGCAGGCCCGTCAATCATCAACGCGGCGAACGACTGCCGGTGGTGAGCGATTTCATGGAAGATGTTGCTGTAAACAAGACTACTTCCTTGCCTCAAGGCACTCAGCCTTCTCCAAGGCCTGTGAACGATGAGGTACTGTTCAGCGTCAAGAAGCTCTCCGTTTGGTTCCCAGTGAGAAAATCATTTTTCGGCAAGACGCTTGAACATGTGAAGGCAGTGGACGATGTGAGCTTCGACGTGATGAAGAATGAAACGCTCGGTCTCGTAGGCGAGAGCGGATGCGGAAAGACCACGCTGGGTCGTGCATTGCTGCGGCTGATCAATCCCACCGCAGGAAAAATTGAATACAACGGCATCGACTTAACTTCAAAATCACGCCGAGAACTGCGTGAGTTACGCCGGGACATCCAGATCGTCTTTCAGGACCCCTACTCTTCTCTCAACCCAAGGATCACCATCGGCTCCGCAATCGCCGAACCTCTCAAGGTTCATCATGCCGGAGGAAGTGATCATTCCAGAAGGGAAAAGGTGCTTGAGTTATTGCAGAAAGTCGATTTGAAGCCGGAGCATTTTAACCGCTACCCGCATGAATTCTCTGGAGGACAACGCCAGCGCATTGTAATCGCTCGTGCACTCGCACTAAATCCATCCTTCGTGGTTTGCGATGAATCTGTTTCCGCGCTAGATGTGAGCGTGCAGGCACAGGTACTCAACCTGCTGAATGATTTGAAACGTGAATTTGGATTCACCGTAATATTCATCTCGCACGACTTGTCAGTGGTAAGATACGTAAGCGACCGCATAGTTGTAATGAACAAAGGTAAAATTGAAGAGATGGGCGAAGCCGATGAAATCTATTATCATCCTCAAAAAGCATACACGCAGCGACTGATCGCTTCTATTCCCAAAGGATTAGTTGCTGGTTCTTAATACCTGATCGTATCAACGTAGTCGTAGCCATTTCGTTCTTCAGGTAAATAGAATGCCTTCGCGCTCTTGTTCTTCGAGTACACCATCTTCTTCAGGATCTTACTGAACTGTTCCTCCTGGTCTTCTTCTTTGCCCAGTTTTTCACTGGTGAAGGAGTAGAAATCATTCACATCGATCTCGCGTTCGTTGTAACTCATATAGTACTCCTCGGGTTCAGTATTCTTCTTCTCTTCCATCTCCATCTTCGTGCTATCAACTGGCATCAGTCCCGCTGTGGCAATCTTCCAGAAGAGATCATCCTTCTTATTCTTGTATTTGTAGATGTGCACGTATGCGTCTTTTCCTTTCACATTAACAAGAACCTGCTTAATGAACACGAGTGAGTCAGGCTTATCATAACGCATCTTTTCCAGAAGTTTGCTGCGACTGAACTCTGACTGACGCAAATATTTCTTCGGGAAAAGGCTGAGTTTCTTGATATCCTTTAGGCCTTCGTACAAATCATACCTATACTTATCGTCCTTTGCAAAATTTATAAGCACCGAATCTGGCACCTTGTGCCCGTTGCGGAGCAGCGAAAGCATCGTTTCGTACCGTAACTTGTTGTCGTTGGATTGAAGCACCTGGTAGATGAGCGGTTTTACCTGGGGATTGGTTTCTGCAAAAGGAAGCAACAAGGTAACATACAGATCCAGATCCGCATTACCGTTGTTCTGTGCGCCACCATCATTATCATCCTCATCATTCTTAGCCTCCTCAGCCTTTCTAATCTGCCAGTTTTTTTCCGAAATGCGTTGCTTCTTCAACTCCTGCTTCGCCTAGATGAGGAATTTGATGAAGTAAAGATTATAATCGGCGGGTTTCACCAGGTTGCTGTCAACCATCTTTGCCACGAGCCGCATTAGCGGTTTCTCGTAATCGTCGAGGTTCATGAGCGGAAGGATTTCCGGCAAAATGGTGCGCATCAACTTGAGCGAATCGTCCAAATTATCGATGAAACTTCCGTTGCTGAAGTCTTTACCAAACTGGTAACTGTTGTATGGCTGGTAACCTGTTGACTTTACTCCAAGCACCGGCGGATCGTTGATGAGGATGTCGCGGAAAACCTTGAAAGCATTCGGAGTCTTCTGTCTCAGGAGAGTTTCAAGGCTGATGTATTGCAGTTCGATCGTATCGCCAGAAGCGTAATACAAGTCACGAAGGAAATTCGATGCTTCCTTCGTCTTGATGTCACTCAGCTTGGTGATAAGTGATTTCTTCGTTTCGAGATATTTCTTTTCCTTCCAGTTGAGAGTGGCGATTGCTTTCTTCGCGAGCGAAAAATCAGCAGAATCGAGCTTCACTTCCAGCATGTACTTTACCGCACGGTTGTGAATCGCGCTGTCTTCGTTCAGGAAGTCGGTGAGAAAGATTCGCGACTTAGAAACGAATGGATTGCTGCCTTCAACCGTATCCGCGGGCGTGAAGCTGTCGAAATAAGTTTTCAGGAATGCTGAAGGAGTAGAAAGCGTATCGATTTGGGTGATGAGCCTGTAGCCGACTCCATCGCGGTAGAATGTCTTCATCCAATGCGCCCTGCTGCTACCTGAGTCACGAACGGTTTGTTCCCATACGCGCATTCCGCCGGGAAGAGTATACTCCTTGATG
>CBINHQ010000085.1:0-8170 GCA_966250475.1 uncultured Chitinophagaceae bacterium | reverse complement strand
ATATTTAGGGCGATTCGCTTATGCAGTTGCCACTTCTCGATCGCCAGACCCAGCATGAATCCGCCGAGGAAGAGAAATATTACAGGATTAGCATAAGGTGCAGCAGCCTCGCTAAGCGATTCAATCTTCAGCAATGGAAAGAAGACAAGTGGAAGCAATGCAACCACGGGCATGGGTAGGGCTTCCAAAATCCACCACGAGATCATCAGCGTTGCTACGGCAAGCACGCTGTTGGCCTGAGAAGATATATTGAATGGATTAAAAAGGACAACCAGCAGGGCGAGCACAATGCCTGATATCAGCCTGATAGTTTTTGATTGCATGCCCGAAAAGAAGAATTTTTCTCCAAATATCCAACCCGGTTTTCATTTCCTTCACGCCGGCTTTCCACTCACGTTAGGATGACCTTTGATGTAGAACCTGTATGGAAGCTGAGCATCCACCCCGGCATAGTCTACCCCAATCCTCGGAGAAGCATGAATGTCCCTGCGCGGAAACTTAAAGCCATCGTCAACAATCGACAGCACCTTTGAGTCCAGCGCGATGCCGTTGTCAGAAGTGTAGATGCCCAATGCCCTCGAGAAATTTCCTGGACCGCGCGTGAGCGTTTTATCCAGTTTCGGCTTCCCGCTTCTCTCCAGCATGGCCTCTATTCCAAGTACAGGCTCCGCCGCCCTCACCAGCACCGCATGAGGAATGCCTACGATATTCGTGACCACATTGAAGAGATGATGAATGCCATAGCAGAGATAGATGTATGCACGGCCACCATCTCCATACATAACTTCGTTTCTGTTAGTGCGTCGCGCTCCAAATGCATGAGAAGCTCTGTCGAGCACACCGGCATACGCTTCCGTCTCCACAATACGTGCAGATGTGATGATACCATCCTTATTTGTGATTACAATCTTTCCGAGGAGATCCCTGGCAACATGCAACACATTTCTTCGCAAATAGAATGAACCTGGTAATTTCTCCATTTCTTTTTCCTTACCGCCTATTCGTTTATATTTACCCACTCAAAATTAAGACTTGCTTAAGGAAATTGTGATAGCAATCCAGGCCTGGTCACAAGCGCACCAGTTCATCATGAAGCACAGGCTTTGGAAATGGATCCTCATTCCCGGCATAATCTACACTGCGATGTTCGTGGTGAGCATCTATTTCTTTGGCAAGTCGGCCACCGGCGTCATCGAATACCTCACTGAAGTCACACACCTCAACGACTGGCTGCAACGCTTCGAAAACAGCCTGCTTGGTTTTCTCTTCACCTTCGCCGGAATCATGCTCTGGCTCACGCTCATGTTCTTCTACTTCTCCTTCTTCAAATACATCTGGGTAATCATTGGCTCTCCTCTTTTCACCTACTTGAGTGAGAAGACGGAATCAATCATCGAAGGGCGGGAATCTTCCCTCACTTCTCGCGACATACTGCGCGATGCAGGACGAGGCACAAAACTCGCATTGCGGAATTGCCTTTGGCAGACTCTCTATCTCGCAGGTTTGATTCTTCTTTCTTTGATCCCAATCGTAGGATGGATCACTCCCATCATCGCCATGTTCATGGAATGTTACTACTATGGATTCTCGATGCTCGATTATAGTTTCTCGCGAAGCGGATTTACAAGAAGGCAAAGCATTGAATTTACCGGAAGGCATAAAGGCCTTGCCGTCGGCAATGGCATACTCTTCTACCTCATGCACGTTGCCATCGTAGTCGCACCCGCATACGCGGTAATCGCCGCCACACTTAGCGTTCACAAAGTAAAAAACAGTTAGTCATGGCAGCGTCGGGCAAACTGTACCTCATTCCAACCGTACTGGATGCGCAAGGCTTCGACTCAATTCCTCCTTACACCATCGATGCTATCCTGGATTGCCAGGCCTTCTTCGTCGAGAATGAACGCACCGCAAGAAGGTACATCCGCGAACTATGGAAGCATCATCCAGAAGAAAACCGAACATTCGTTATTGACGATCACCAGTGGTTCACCATTCACAAGGCCGAGGGAGAAGTCGTTTCTACATTCGTAGCCTTGCTGAAAGATGGAAAGAACATCGGCATCATCAGCGAAGCGGGCTGCCCTGCCATTGCAGATCCCGGACAGGTGTTGGTTGCAGCGGCACAAAAACTTGGCGTGGTTGTATCCCCTCTCGTGGGACCGAGCTCCATTCTCCTCGCATTGATGGCCAGCGGACTGAATGGACAAAGCTTTCGTTTCAACGGTTACCTTCCCATCGACAATCACGAACGAGTCAAGGCTATTCGCGAACTGGAACAAGAGTCATCGAGAAAGCAATGCACGGAGATCTTCATCGAGACTCCTTACCGGAACAACCAGTTGTTAGAATCACTGGTGAAGAGTTGCAAGCCTTCCACCCGTCTTACAATCGCGGTCGACCTCACGGGCCCCGGTGAACGGATCAGGACAATGCAGGTAACAGAGTGGAAGAAGGAGTTGCCCAACCTTCACAAGCGCCCGGTCATCTTCCTGATGCTGGCAGACTGATGCCTCCATCGAATTATGGTTATCCCTTAACAAAAATTTTCTATTGACATTTAACTATTATACTAAATTTGTGGCCCGATTATTTAATACGGTTAGAAGTGAACAACATCCTCACTCATACTAAACAGATCGCCTTCCACGCACCCAACACGAGTGGTGTGTACGCAGTAGGCTTCGACGTGTTTACCTTTTCCCGCCCACGACGTCGTTCTATTTTCTGACAGGACGAACCTCTGACCATGGTCCCTGTCAGTGAAGCAATCCCCAAAATGTAGCTTTGGACTGGTCGTCCCTCTCAACAATCATAATCATCACTGTGGACAATCAACAGATCATTGTCAGGGTAGCTAACCCGGATGATAAGAAATACTCAACCATCATCACCGATGAGATGGAATCCTCGGCGAAAGCACGCGGCACTGGCATTGCCAAGCGTTCACCTGAATACATCGATCTAAAGATTGATGAAGGAAAAGCCGTGATCGCGCTCACTACCGAAGGAAGCTGGGTAGGATTCTGCTATATCGAAACATGGAGTCACGGCCAGTATGTTGCCAACTCCGGCCTCATCGTCTCGCCTGAATTCAGGAAGAGCGGTGTTGCAAAGAAGATCAAGAAGAGAATCTTCGAACTGTCGCGTACAAAGTACCCCAATGCGAAACTTTTCGGCCTCACTACAGGACTTGCAGTAATGAAGATCAACTCCGATCTCGGCTATGAACCAGTCACGTATTCGGAGCTTACGCAGGATGAATTGTTCTGGGCAGGTTGCAAGAGCTGTGTGAACTACGACATCCTGATGAGCAAAAACAGGCAGAATTGCTTCTGCACTGCCATGCTTTACGATCCGAAGGACCATTACGAACCTGAGGAAACGAAGGAGTTTTTCCGTAAGAAGGCGAAGGTGTTCGAACGCCTGCAACGTATCAAGCAATGGAAGTTTCTCTCGGCGTTGAAGAAGAAATCATCAAAGGGAAATGGGACACCGTTGAAATCATTGCTCAACCATTTTTCAACCCACAAATAAATAATAGAGGATGAAGAAAAAGATCGTGCTTGGATTCAGTGGCGGACTCGATACTTCATACTGTGTGAAATACCTGGCGGAGGATCTCGGATATGAAGTTCATAGCATAATTGTGAACACCGGTGGATTCAATGATGATGAGCTTAAACAAATCGAAGTTCATGCATACGCACTGGGAGTGGCATCGCACAAGACAGTGAATGCAGTGCGCAGTTATTATGATAGCATCATAAAGTATCTGGTTTTTGGAAACATTCTCAAGAATAACACTTATCCTCTAAGCGTGAGTGCAGAGAGGCTGAGCCAGGCGCTGCACATTGCGGATCACGTAATCAACCTCAACGCTACTGCCGTGGCGCATGGAAGCACGGGAGCGGGAAATGACCAGGTGAGGTTCGATATGATCTTTAACATCATGATTCCCGGCATTGAAATCATCACGCCCATTCGAGATTTGAAGTTGAGCAGGGAAGAAGAAATCGAATACCTGATGAACAAAGGTGTGCAGATGAATTTTTCAAAATCGCTTTACTCCATTAACAAAGGTCTTTGGGGAACGAGTGTGGGAGGAAAGGAAACTCTTTCATCTAAAGGAATGCTTCCGGAAGAAGCATGGCCCACCCCCGTTTCGCGAACAGGATCGGAAGAAGTGAAGCTTGGTTTTGTGAAAGGTGAATTGAAAGCAATAAATGATCTCGAATTTGAACATCCCTCCGGCGCAATTCAATACCTTCAGACAATTGCAGGACCGTACGGAATCGGAAGAGATATTCATGTGGGCGATACGATCATTGGAATCAAAGGAAGAGTTGGATTTGAGGCTGCAGCTCCGATGGTAATCATCAAGGCGCATCATGCATTGGAGAAGCACGTGCTCACGAAATGGCAACTCTCATGGAAGGATCAATTGGCACAATTTTATGGCAACTGGCTGCACGAAGGACAGATTCTCGATCCGGTGATGCGCGACATTGAAGCTTACCTCGAATCTTCACAGCGAAATGTGACCGGCGATGTATTCGTAGAACTTCATCCGTACAGATTCGTTGTAACAGGTGTGGTATCGGGTTACGATCTCATGAGCAGCGAATTTGGAAAATATGGAGAGATGAATACTGGTTGGACCGGAGAAGACGTGAGAGGATTCAGCAAGATCTTCGGTAATCAGACGCTCATCTATCACATGGTGAAGAATTCTGTTGAAAACAAAACATAGTGGCATGAAACAAGGAAAGAAAATCAGGGCAGGCATTATTGGCGGAGCGGGATATACGGGAGGAGAACTGATTCGTCTCCTGTTGCAGCACCCGGAAAGCGAGATTAGCTTCATCCACAGCAGGAGCAACGCAGGAAAGCCAGTGGCATCGATCCACCAGGACCTCGTTGGTGAGACAGAACTTGAGTTCACGGCCGAATACAGCAACGACATCGATGTGCTCTTTCTTTGTCTCGGTCATGGTGAGTCTAAGAAATTCCTGGGAAGCACAAAGGTTGCCGACAGTGTACGTATCATTGACATTGCAAATGACTTCAGGCTGACGAAGGATGCGAAGCTGAAGAAGAGAGAATTCGTCTATGGACTTCCCGAGTTGCAGAGAGACAAGATCAAGAAAGCTAAGAACGTCGCGAACCCCGGATGTTTTGCAACTGCAATCCAATTGGGTTTGTTGCCTCTTGCTAAAGCAGGTTTGTTGAAGGAAATTCATTCAACAGGAATTACAGGATCAACGGGAGCGGGACAAGGTCTTTCACAGACCTCGCACTTCAGTTGGAGGGCGAACAACATACAGGCATATAAAACGCTTACGCATCAACATCTAGGTGAAATTGCAGAATCAATATCGAAGCTGCAACCCAGCGGAGTGATCGAACTCAACTTCATTCCATGGAGAGGAGATTTCACGAGAGGAATCTTTGTGAGCTCGCAGATAAATTTTGATCTCAGCATGGAAGAGGCCTTGGTATTGTACAAGGAATTTTACAAGGGCCACCCGTTCGTGACGATCAGCAAGGAGCCGATCTTCCTGAAGCAGGTGCTCAATACAAACAAGGCGCTGCTACAACTTGAAAAAGTAGGTAGCAAGCTCGTGATACATTCGGCAATCGATAACCTCCTCAAAGGAGCTTCCGGACAAGCAGTGCAGAATATGAATTTAATGTTTGGAATTGAGGAAACGAGGGGGTTGAGGTTGAAGGGGGCAGGGTTTTGAAAGGGAGCAGGGAGTAGGATGCCCTGACGAAGGTCAGGGGGAGCAGTGAACCGATAAAAGGTGAGTTATGAGTTATAAGTTATGAGTTATAAGTTATGAGTTATGGGTGTCTTTGAACCAAGACTTTTCGATTTTTCTAAGAATCTTCAATTTGATGACTCACATCTCTCATCACTCATCTCTCATCTTAGTCCTAAAATTTAAAGAAACAATTAATCATACTTAATAAAAATGAATCTATTCGACGTCTATCCTCTCCTCGACATCACCATCGTGAAAGCTAAAGGCTCGTACGTGTGGGATGATCAAGGTGATCAGTATCTGGATCTCTATGGCGGCCACGCGGTGATCAGCATTGGGCACACCCATCCCCATTGGGTGAAGCGTATCGAAGAGCAATTGGAAAAGATCGCGTTTTATTCGAACTCAATAAAGATTCCTTTGCAACAGGAACTCGCGGATAAACTCGGAAAGGTATCGGGTAAGGAGGACTACCAGTTGTTTCTCTGCAACTCGGGTGCAGAGGCGAATGAGAACGCGTTGAAGCTTGCTTCCTTTCACAATGGAAGGAAGAAGGTGGTGGCGTTTTCTCGTTCATTTCACGGCCGCACTTCACTTGCGGTGGCGGCGACCGACAACAAGAATTACGTGGCGCCGGTGAATGAAACGGAGAATGTGATCTTCCTGCCTTTCAATGATGAAGATGCATTGCAGGAGTGCTTTGAAAAATCGGGCAAAGAAATTTCTTCCGTGATAATTGAAGGCATCCAGGGTGTGGGTGGCATCAATATCGCAACTGAATCATTTTTGAAGAAGATACGCTCACTTTGTGATGAACATGGCGCGCTCTACATCGCAGATGGAGTGCAATGTGGATTTGGAAGAACGGGTCGCTTCTTCAGTCATGACTTCGCAGGCGTAAACGCCGACATCTACACGATGGCAAAGGGAATGGGAAATGGTTTTCCAGTTGCTGGTTTGATCGCGTCTCCCAAGATTAAACCAAAGCACTTCATGCTGGGAACAACCTTTGGAGGCAATCACCTTGCATGCGCCGCTTCCCTTGCGGTACTCGAGGTGATTGAAGAAGAAAAGCTAATGGGCAATGCAGTGATGATTGGAAAATACCTGCGCGATGAACTCGAGAAGATTGAAGGAATCAGCAATGTGCGTGGCCGTGGATTGATGATCGGGTTCGACGTGGCTGACAATCTCTCAGATCTCAGAAAGAATTTAATATTCAAACAGAAAATATTCACAGGTGAGTCGAAGCCCAATGTGATTCGGCTGCTTCCATCGCTCGCGCTAAAGAAGAAGGACGCTGAGCAATTCATCGATGCGGTGAGGGAAGAATTGGGCGTATTGGCAGATTAGAAATCAAGTTGAAGAAATGGAAAAGTTTGTTTCGGTAAAAGATGCAGGAGATATCCAGGCTTTGGTGGAGACAGCTTTGAAGTACAAGGCAGATCCTCTCAGGCATCGCAATCTTGGTGCAGGCAAGAGAATTGGCTGCCTGTTTCTGAATCCAAGCATGCGTACAAGATTGAGCACTCAAATTGCTGCGCAGAACCTGGGCATGGAACCGATCATCTTCAATGTCGGAAGCGAAGGATGGGCATTGGAATTTGAAGAAGAAGCGATCATGAGTGGAAATACTGTTGAGCATGTGAAGGATGCGGCTCCCGTTTTTGGAAAGTACTTCGATATTCTCGCGATCAGGACCTTTCCTTCCTTAAAGAACAAGGAAGATGATTACAGTGAATTATTCATCAATCAATTCATAAAATACGCCGGCATACCCGTGATCAGTCTCGAGAGCGCAACGCTACACCCGCTGCAATCGCTGGCTGACATTATTACCATTACAGAAAACCTCAAAGAAAAGAAGAAGCCAAAGGTGGTACTGACGTGGGCTCCACACGTGAAGGCATTACCACAATGCGTGGCCAATAGTTTCTCGCAATGGATGAACGCATGGGGAAAGGCGGAGTTCGTGATCGCACATCCGGAAGATTATGAATTGTCGAAAGAATTTACAAAAGGGGCACACATCACGCACGACCAGGATGAAGCGCTGGCTGGCGCCGACTTCATCTACGTTAAGAATTGGAGCACCTACGACGATTATGGAAAAATCTATTGCAACGATCCGGAATGGATGCTCACAAATGAGAAACTCAACCTCACAAATAAAGCGAAGGTGATGCATTGCCTTCCTGTCCGCAGAAACATTGAACTTAGCGATGAAGTGCTAGATGGCCCCAATAGCCTGGTGACAGAACTCGCGGCGAATCGCGTGTGGTCGGCACAGGCAGTAATCTCCAGCATATTAAATGGCACATGATGAGCAAGCTCTACGTCATAAAAATTGGAGGTAACATCATTGATGATGAAGAGAGTCTTGCAGCCTTTCTCAATAAATT
>CBINHQ010000084.1:0-8177 GCA_966250475.1 uncultured Chitinophagaceae bacterium | reverse complement strand
AGGTTAGTTTATGATGAATTATGATCAATCTTAACAAATCATAATTCATCATAACAAATCCGCGTACCATGGTCCTGCACACTCATGAACCCAATAAAAACGAAAGCATCAGATTTGTTTTCGGCTACCTTTCGATAACGATAACTTACCTGATGCTTTCAAGAATCGTATTCGTCTTTCGACTTTTACAATTCCCGCCACAATCTCTTTGTATTCAAATTAACTGCGACGATTTGTATATTCAAGATAGTATAATTACTAAGCCGTTCCAAAAATTCCCGGCTTAAGTTATTCACCACATATTAAGAAAGTTCTCCACATCAATTAGCTAATTAGCTAATTAACTAATTAGTTAATTGATCAGTCTCTCATGTTTTCGTATTGCAGCGGGATGCCAAGGTTTGCGTTCTTGCAGAGTTGGATCACTGATTGCAGATCATCAATCTTCTTCCCGGTCACTCTCACCATGTCATCATGAATTGATGCCTGGACCTTTAATCCCGAATCCTTCACCAGCTTCACAATCTTCTTCGCATCTTCCTGTTTCAGACCGTTTCGCACAGTGACATCCTTCTTCCAGAACTTGCCCGACTGTCCTCCCTCCTTCGATGCATCGAAAGCCTCTGGTGCAATGCCCTGCTTGTGGGCGCGATTGATCAATACGTCAATGAGCTGTCGCATCTTCATGTCATCCTCCGTTTCCAAGTGAATGGTGAAGGTTTTCTTATCGAGGTTGATCACCACATGCGAACCTTTAAAGTCAAACCTGTTGGTTATTTCCTTTGTGGTAACATTTACAGCATTATCCAATGCCTGTGAGTCAACTTTGCTAACAATATCGAATGAAGGCATTCCAGGTGTTTTGGAAGCAAGTTACTAATTAGCTAATTAACCAATTGATTAATTAGCTAATTAGCCAATTTGTTAATTGCCCCCTGAATTCACGCGGCTTTGTTCATCTGCAGAACTGCTCCTTCTCTTTCTCTCCGGCGCAATGTTCTTCTTACCGAAGCGATATGAGAAGCTAAGGTTCAACTGCCTGCTGTCTCTGCGGCTGTCGATGTTCACATCAACGTCGCTGTACTTCGCATATCCGCTGAACATTTGCGTTCTGAAAATATCCCTCACACCGAGTTTGATCGTACCCTTCTTGTTCATGATCTGCTTGGAAATAGCAGTATTGAGCGCTCCCATTTGATTTGCCACAAGGATTCCTTCCGAAGCCTTCGTGCGGAACCATCCGCTCAACTCCGCGCTCCATCCATCGCCGAAGGTGAAGGTGTTGGTAATGTTCGCCATCAGGGTTGTGAACTGGATGTCTATGGGATCAGCCTGGTACACACCTTTGTAGCGGCTGTTGTAAACATTCACGTACACATTTGAGCTGAACCAGTTCTTCACAGGTATGCGTGCCATCATTGCGATACCAAGCTGCTTCATGCTGCTGAAGTTTTCTTTCGTCTGGTAAGTTTCCTTCTTCTCCGTATTCTGCTTCAGCAATTCGGTGATGATGTCATTCGTGATTGTATAATTGATCGTCGTTGTAAGGAACCTCTTGAAGGTATGGCTGAATTCCATGTTGTGTGTGAACTGCGGTTGCAGGTAAGGATTACCCTGGCCGTAGGTCAGCGAGTCGAGGAAGAATGTGAATGGATTCAGCGCATCATAGTCAGGTCTCGAAACCCTGCGGCTGTAGCTGAGTGAGTAGCTGTTCTTCTCGCTCGCTTCCCAGGTAATGCCAAGGTTCGGGAAGAGATTCGTGTAATTCCTCTTGAATGAAGAGTCGTTGCTAACCTGGTGACCCTTCGCCACTGTGTTCTCCACACGAAGACCGAGGTTGATGTCCCATTTCTTTATGTTCCTCGAAAGGATCGCGTATGCCGCGTTAATATTTTCATCGTAGATGAAGTGATTCGAACGCTGGTCAGGCACCCAACCGCTTCCATTGTTGTTCCTCAAATAATCCACTCGGTTGTCAGTATTCACGAAGCTGGTCTTCAATCCTGCTTCCAGTTTCAAACCGCTCTTGAAAGGATGAACGTAGTCGATCTTTCCACTGTAGATTGTAATATCAGAGGGGATGTAACCGCGCAGGATCGCATCGCCATTCTTCACATCAAACACATCGTAGCTCTGCGTTGTAAGCTGCGTATTGCTCGTATTCTTGTAGCGCACATAGTCCATGTCTGCTGAGATCTCTCTTCCGGTTGAATCGAATGTATGTTTGAAGTTGAAGTTAGATGAGAAGTTGTCACCCTTCCTCGTATTATCACCGGAAGAAATAAGCTTCGAGGTGATATTGCCATTCATGTCGCGAATGTTGGTGTAAGAGAAAGGACCCTCATCACCTTTGTGAAAGTTTCCATTCATCACGATACCGGCAACAGTCTTCTTCGAGAAGTAATAGTCGATACCTGCCTTCACATTATGATATTGTCCTTTCCACTTCGGGCGTGAACGCTGGTCAATGGTGCTCTGGAGATCTCCATTCGAATCAACCAGCTTGCGATCGATCACCAGCATGTTGAAACCTTCGTAATTGCCGCCATTGTATCCACCGAAAATATTCAGCTTGTTATTACGATAGTTCAGGTTCACTCCCGCATTCACTCTGCCATAAATTCCCTGCGTATAGCTTGCGTTTGCAGTTCCATTCATTCCCCTCACAATTCCTTTCTTCGTTTTTATGTTGATGATGCCTGAGTTGCCGGCTGCATCGTATTTCGCAGGAGGATTCGTCATGATCTCGATCTGCTCGAGACCATTCGCCTGAAGGTTCTTCAAGTATGATGCAAGGTCTGCACCACTCATGTATGTTGGCTTGCCATCGATCAGCACCATCACGCCCTGCTTTCCTTTCAGGCTGATGTTGCCATCATTGTCGACCGACACACCGGGAGATTTTTCAAGGAGTTCAAGTGCATTCAAACCGCTGTTGGTTGGTGATGCATCAACATTAATTAATGTCCTTCCCGCCTTCTGCTCGATCAGCGGCTTCTTCGATGTAACCGTTACTCCCGAAATAGCCTTCGCCACCGGAAGCAATTCAAGTGTCTTCAACTCTATTGATTGATGCGCTGCATCCAGGCTCACCACTTCAGAGTACGCAGTTGAATGTCCTACCGCGCTCACCGAAACCAGGTAGCGGCCATCGGCGATGCCGTCAAACTCATATCGGCCGGTTTTATCAGCCAGGCCAATCTTCGCCATCGACGAATCCCCAGCGTTTAATAACATGATCGTTGCCGACTCGATCGTACGGGTATTCCCGTCAATTACAGTCCCACTGATCTTTCCATTTCCTCCCTGAGCCAGGGCGTTAAAGGATAAGGCGATGAAACTCACAGCAATAAGCATTATCTTTCTCATCTTGTTGATTTTTGTAGTACTTGCTTTTGATTATTACAAGTCAAAAGTAGGTACTTTATATTGCCAAGTACATTGTTTTATATTGAACGGTTGCCTGGATTGATGACCGGTACCTAATCGTGACAGGAATATGACGCCGGGGGAAACTGCAGGTTACTACTTATGCGGTCTTTGGGACAAGCGGTAATAATGGAGGATGGGAGAAGAATTTCTTGTAAAGTAAGACACTACTGTTGCAGGACCATTGTACGCGGATTTGTTATGATTGCTTATGATTTATTATGATCAAATCCGTGTTCATCCGTGGCCAATAATTTCCGTGGCTATCAGGACCATTGTACGCGGATTTGTTATGATTGCTTATGATTTGTTATGATCTAATCCGTGTCCATCCGTGTCATCCGTGGCCAAAAAAATCCGTCTAAATCGTGGCCAAAAATTTCCGTAGCTATCGGGACCATTGTACGCGGATTTGTTATGATTGCTTATGATTAAATCCGTGTTCATCCGTGTAATCCGTGGCCAAAAAAAAAATCGTGTTCATCCGTGGCCAAAAAAAATCGTGGCATCACAACCCGAACTCCCCCCGGATTTCATCATTATACGTCCTCCCCGACGTAAGCCTCGTTCCCTGCTTATCCTCCATTAAGAAAAGAAAACGCCCATTGAAGTGCCGGTGCATCTCCCTGATCTTATCCTTATTAATGATGTAGGATTTCTGAATGCGGAAGAATTGCGCGGGAAGTTTGCTTGCAAGGGCAGTTAGGGATTGATCGGTGAGATGCTTCTGCCCGTCGAGAGTATGCACATATACATATTTATCTTGCGCCTCGAGGTAGGAAATGTTTTCATATTTCAACAGTACGATTCGGTCACCCGTACGAATGGAAAGCGCGGCGGCTTTCGGCGGAGTCTGTAATTGCCGAATCATTTCCTGGAGATTGCCAATATCAATTTGCTGATTGAGCCTTCCGAACTCGCGGAGCTTGTCCATGCTCTTCTCCAATCGTTCTTCCTTGATTGGCTTCAGGAGATAGTCGATGGAAAATGATTCAAACGCTTTGATGGCATATTGTTCGTATGCGGTGGTGAAGATGATGTTGGGCTTGTGCTTCAGTTGCTCGATCACTTCGAAGCCGGTGAGGTCGGGCATTTGAATATCGAGGAAGATAAGATCGGGCTTCAGTGATTCAATCTTTTCAATAGCCTCTCTCCCATTGCCGGCTTCATCTATCACTTCGATAAGGCTTGCATGTTCACGAAGTAGATTGCGCATCAATCTCCTCGCTGCGGGTTCATCGTCAATTACTATTGTCTTGTATACCTGGCTCATTCTTCATGAGTTTTTTTATGATGATTGTAACCTGCTTGCGCGGCTTGTTTGAGAAACTCACTTCAAACGCATTGGGAAAAAGAAGGTCGAGTTTGTCGTAGAGACTCTTCACACCGTAACCAGGCACAAGGTCATCGGGAAATTCGGGGCCGTTGTCGGAAACCTGGAGCACGAGCATATCATTCTCTTTCTTTACCTCGAGATTTATGTCGATCAATTGTCCCGTAGCCTTCAGACCATGCTTCACCGCATTCTCAACCACGGGCTGCAGCACGAATCGTGGAACGAGGAAATGTTCGATTCCCGGCTCTATGGTGCTTGTGTAGTTCAGCCTGTCTTCGAACCTGATCTTTTCAATCTGTAGATACACCTCGGCCATCTCCACCTCTTCCCGGATGGATGAATAATTGTTGTTGCTATAATTGATGCTGAAACGAAAGAGGTCAGCAAGCGCAATCGTCATCTTCCTCGCCTTTCTTCCGTCGGTGATGGAAAGGTCGGCGATAGAATTAAGTGCATTGTACAGGAAGTGTGGATTGATCTTCGAATGTAGTGCCTCGAGTTCGGCCTTTGTCTTGAGTTCGCTTAGCTTCGCGAGTTCTAGTTCCTTCTGATCAAGCTTGCGTTTGCGTTCGAGATCGAGGTAGCTCATGGCAATGTAGATGAGCCCGATCGCGCAGCCGTTATAGAAACTAAAGAGCGCCGCGTACTTCAGGGTCTTGGTAGAAAAACCATTCAGAACATAATTCAGCGGCAAGATGATCAGGATGGTGCTGAGAATAATTGTCACCAACACAATGCTCTTTTGGGAGAGGAAGCTCTTGCGCTGCACAGAAGGATGCAGCGCGACGAACCGGGTAACATTGAAGACAAAGACTGAATTCACCGTGGCGAAGATCAATTGAATGCCTATCGCGTACCAGATGCCATGTTTCAACCACATGCCGAAGAAATCACCGGTAACGGGACCAGTCGCAAACACGAGGCAGACCGCCGCCAGCCAAACTACCACATTCTGTCGTAGCCACTCATTTCTGATGGTGCGGGTGAAGAGCCTGCCGAAATTGGCAAGGACATACAACCCTGCTGTGAGCATCAGCGAGGCTTCGAGAATGAGAAGCACGAGGAGGGTAAAGGATGGTTCCTTCATATCGCCGACAAATTAATAAATGAGCGGCGAATAAGGACCTGGTGTTCGTAAACTGGCCAATTTGAGGAGTGAACTGTTTATCTTGCAGAAAACTAATTTGATGATTATTGATTTCAGATCGGATACGGTAACGAAGCCGACTGCAGGCATGATGGAGGCCATGATGAAGGCGAGGGTGGGTGACGATGTGTTTGGTGAAGACCCTTCCATCAATGCGCTCGAGGCCAAAGCTGCGGAGATGTTCGGAAAGGAAGCTGCGATCTTTTGTCCTTCGGGAACGATGACGAACCAGATCGCGATCAAATGCCATACGCGTCCGGGCGATGAGGTGATTTGCGATGAAACGGCTCATGTGTACCAATACGAAGGCGGAGGCATCGCATCGAATTCGCATGCTTCAGTTCGATTGCTGCACGGCGACAGAGGAAGGATCACGGCTGAGATGGTAAGTTCAGCAATCAACCCCGACGATCCACATAAGGCTCGCACCAGCCTGGTATGCCTGGAGAATACATCAAACCGCGGAGGAGGAAGCTGCTATGAGATGGATGAAATCAAAAAGATTGGAGAAGTATGCAGGGACAGCGGACTCGCGTTTCACCTCGATGGAGCGAGACTCTTCAATGCAATTGTGGCGAAGAAACAGGATACCCTTGAATACGGAAAGCATTTTCACACAATATCGATCTGTCTCAGCAAGAGCCTAGGCTGCCCCGTAGGAAGTCTGCTCCTGGGGAACCGCGATTTCATTCACCAGGCGAGAAGAGTGCGTAAAGCTTTCGGAGGTGGCATGAGGCAGGCCGGCTTCCTCGCGGCTGCGGGGATTTATGCGCTGGACAACCACATCGAGAGACTGTCCATCGATCATGCACACGCGAAGGCGATTGCAAACGCTATTGCGGAAAAAAACTGGGTGAAGCAAGTCCTTCCCGTGGAGACAAACATCATCATCTTCGAATTGAATGATGATAATGGTTCTGCTTCGCTTGTGGAAAAGCTGAAGGTCGAAAACATTCTCGGTTACGCCATCACTCCAAACAGGCTGAGACTTGTGTTGCACCTCGACATTACAGAAGAAATGGTTTCAAAGACGATTGATGTGATCAGGAAACTCTAAACGAATTATCATGTTCCCTAAGATTGATCCAACTACAACTAAGGCATGGGCTGAATTAAGCGCTCATCAAAAGAAGATGAGTAAGCTGCATCTCCGGGATTTGTTCAAGGATGATCCTGACAGGTTCAAAAATTTCTCGCTGAAGTTTGGCGACATTCTATTCGATTACTCACGCAACAGGATCGATGCGGAGACGATGAAACTTCTCGTGCAGCTTGCCGATGAATGTAAACTCAAATCAGCCATCGATGCAATGTTTTCTGGGGAAAGGATCAACGAGACGGAAGATCGCGCCGTATTACATACCGCATTGCGGAATTTCTCCAATCAACCCGTAACGACAGATGGAAAAGATGTGATGCCTGATGTGTTGAAAGTTCGAAGGAAGATGCAGGACTTCACAACAGCCGTACATCAGGGAAAATTCAATGGATTTACCGGCAAGCGCCTGAAATATATCGTGAACATCGGCATTGGTGGCAGCGACCTCGGACCGCTGATGGTTACCGAAGCGCTAAAGCCTTACACAGTGGAAGGCATCAAAACTTTCTTCGTATCAAATGTAGACGGGACTCACATTGCTGAAACGCTCAAGCAACTAAATCCGGAAGAAACACTTTTTCTCATCGCCTCGAAGACCTTCACCACGCAGGAGACGATGACCAATGCGCACACCGCACGTAAATGGTTCCTCGAGGCGGCGAAGGATGAGAAACACATCGCGAAGCATTTCGTGGCGCTCTCCACCAATGAGAAGGAGGTAACCAAATTCGGGATTGACAAAGAGAACATGTTCGAATTCTGGGACTGGGTCGGTGGTCGCTACTCACTCTGGAGCGCGATCGGTCTCTCCATTTCGCTTTCGATCGGCTACGAGAATTTCGAGCAATTACTCAGGGGTGCACATGAGACGGATAAACATTTCCGCGAGACTTCATTCGATAAAAACATTCCTGTCATCATGGCTTTGCTCGGCATCTGGTCCACGAACTTCTTCGGTGCGCAGAGTGAGACCATTTTACCGTACGACCAATACATGCATCGATTTGCGGCCTACTTCCAGCAGGGAAATATGGAAAGCAATGGCAAGTCCGTCGACAGAACGGGCAAGCGTGTCTCATACTCTACCGGTCCCGTGATCTGGGGAGAACCAGGCACAAACGGACAACACGCATTCTACCAGTTGATACACCAGGGCACGCCGCTAA
>CBINHQ010000083.1:0-8295 GCA_966250475.1 uncultured Chitinophagaceae bacterium | reverse complement strand
GTCAGTTTGTCGTCGTCCGTTTACCGAGAGAGTTTGCCCTGACGAAGAGCTGGGACGAGGGATGTGAGATGAGTGATGAGGGATGAGAGATGAGAGATGAGAGATGAGGAATGGGAGATGAGGGATGAAAGATGAGAGATGAGGGAAGGGAGATGAGGAGCCTGCCACGATGAAAATCGGGGATGAGTGACTTGAAGTTTAACGCGACACGTAAACTTTTAAACCAAACTTCAAACTCCAAACCTCAAAGAGCAAGCGCCATCTTCACTGCACCGTAGGCATTCACCACCTTCCCGCTCGACGAAAGCGTACTGAAGTTTACCTTCTTTTCTGCATCACCAGGCAATGCTACCGGCTCGGTAATCTCTGTTCCTGAATCTTTCATGATCTTAATGATCTGCTCGGGCGTGAGTTCAGGGAAATATGATTTCAACAACGCAGCCACACCTGTCGCTACCGGGCTGGCGAGGCTGGTGCCATCTGCCGGCTTGTAGCTGTTGCCGTGCGCGGTGGAATAGATATACATTCCTGGCGCAAAGAGATCAACATACTCCTTGCTGTAATTCGAGAAGTCTGCAACGTACATTCCGGTAGAAAGATCTCCGCTCGCGCCTACCGAGAGAAAATTAGTGGCACGCGTACCATCGATGAACTCAGGGTTGGGATAGAACACATCAGTTGTGATGTCCTTGCCATCGTTGCCTGCACCGTGCACCAGCAACACTCCCTTCGAAGCTGCATACTTCACGGCATCATCCACGAATTGTTTGTATGGGGAAACAGGTTTTCCGAAACTCATGTTGATGATCTTCGCACCGTTGTCTACCGCATAACGAATTGCCAGCGCCACATCCTTATCATGCTCATCTCCACCCGGCACGGCCCTGATTGCCATGATGCGCACATCAACAATGCCATCCATTCCAATGCCGTTGTTTCTCGCCGCGCCAATGGTGCCTGCAACGAGGCTGCCATGATCGCCGCTGCCTGTGGTCAGGTTATTGTTGCCATAGAATTTATCGGTGATGTCGGTGTATTTGTCTTTCACCAGAGGGCTTCTCCAATCCTCGGGAGGAGTCATCTTCCTTGCAATCTTGGCATCGAGCTGACCTTTGTACTCACGTACATCCGAAATGATTGCTTTGTTGGTCAGCGTAGAGTCACCACCCTGAAGAAAAAGATCAATCCAAAGTTGGTAGGCCTGCGGTAGCGGTTCCTTTTCCTGCAGCATTTTTGGATTTAGATTCCTCGCGGTGAACTCCTGCACGCCAAGAACGGCATACAGAAAATTGGAAGAGCCTTCAAGCGCCTCAAGAAAGTTTCCTACACGTTCGAGTTGAGAATTTGCATCGTCATATTCTTCATTGATAATCTTCTCAGCTTTTTTCCATTGGCTGAAGAGAAACCTCTTCTCTTTAGGAATATCCTTTTCCTTCTTTCCTTCAAACTCCGACTTCCAGCCATGATAAACTCTCGGAACCTCGTGACTGTTTCTTTCCACGTTCACTCCGTTCGAAGCGCCGCAGAAGTTCCAGCCATACACATCATCGATGTATCCGTTTCCATCGTCGTCTATTCCGTTTCCGTTCACCTCCTTCGGGTTTCTCCAGAGTATGGGACGAAGATCTTCCTGTGCAGTGTCGATGCCACTGTCAATTACCGCCACGATCACGGGTGTGCTCTTCCGGCCTTTCAGTAGTTCATAAGCTTTGTCGAGGCTGATGCCCATGTATCCATGTTGTTGAGGATCGAGCAGATGCCAGCCTTGCAAAAGCGGCCGCTCCTTTTCCACCATTTGGGACACAGAGGTCTTAACCAGGAACAGGAGTACCAGGGGGAGAATGAACTTCTTCATAAATTATGGCTTGTATGCCCGTCGTGAATTGATTAGCTAACCAATTGCGCGTCGAGGGTGATGTTTGTATTTAGCGATTTGCTGATCGGGCAATTAGCCTTCGCCTCTTCCGCTGCCTTCTTGAATTTATCTGCATCAATGCCGGGCACCTTTGCCTTCACTTCGAGGTGGCTGTTGCTGATGGCGCCGTTTTCAAGCGTCACAGTGCATTTTGTGTCGATATTGTCGGGAGTGAATCCTGCTTCTCCAAGTACGAAGCTCAACTTCATTGAGTAACATCCGGCGTGTGCCGCTGCAACTAATTCTTCGGGGTTAGTTCCAATTCCTTCTTCGAAACGGCTCTTGTACGAATACTGCGCGTCTTTGATTACACCTGATTGTGTGGAGTTAGTTCCTTTTCCTTCTTTTCCTGATCCCTGCCAGTTGGCTGTAGCGTAGCGTTTCATGATTAATTGATTTGAGTTATTGAGATTGCCCGCCTGGCTCTTCCGGGGGAGTCTCCTCTCCCGGCAGTTCCGTATCAGCGGGATTTTCGTCTTCTAATTCCGCGAGCCTTTGTTCCGGTTCGTTGTATTCTATAATGAAATTATTTTTTCCTTCTCCAATGAGAATCTTCAAATATTTCTGTTGTACAAGTTCTAACAAAGAAAGGAAGAGAAAGATCGCGTGCACCCTGTTTTCTGCTTTGTCGAAGATCTTTTCGAAGGAAACTGTTTTCTCCGTCTGTGCGAGTGCAAGCATGTCTTCCCTGCTCGTCTCCATGGTGTAACGATATTGCACCACGGTGTGAACGGGCTTGTTTACCCTGTCGGAATACTTCTGCATCACTCTCTCGAAAGCGCGCATGAGCTTGAAGAGTGTGATCTGCTGGATCTCGGTGCCTTCTCCTGCTTCTTCGCCGATTTGCGAGAGTTCTTTTTGAATGTTCCCTCTCTTCACCATCAGCATGCGCATGGCCTCCATCTCTGCCATCTTTGCCGAAGCTTCTTTGAATTTCTTGTACTCGAGAATCTTGTTGACGAGTTCCTGGCGGGGGTCAATCTCGTTTCCTGCAGCATCAACTTCCTTCCTTGGCAGCAACATTCTCGCCTTGATACGCATGAGCGTGGAGATAAACAGGATGAACTCACTCGAAAGCTCGATGTTCAGTGATTCCTGCTCGTGAATGTAGTCGAGGAAATCGTTCGTGATGCGCGTGATCGGAATATTGTAAATATCCAACTCATCCCTTTCAATGAAGAAGAGGAGGAGGTCGAACGGACCCTCGAACTGAGGCAGCTTTATCTGGTACGAAGTATTATTCACTTCAATTATTTAACCTGTAAAAAAATACGAACCCCTGCCCTTGCAGGGGGCGTCAAAAATACGGCAAAAATTCCGGGGCGGGCCGCCTACTTTTCCCCGTAACCGAAAGCGGAAATTATCACCGCTTCCTCAGCTCATCCCTGATTTCGCGCAGGAGCAATACATCCTCAGGGGGAGCGGCAGGAGCTGCAGGTGCGTCCTTCTTTTTGAACTTATTCACGCCTTTGATGATCATGAACAGAATGAAGGCAACGATGATGAATTTTATGATTGCGGCAAGGAAGTTTCCGTACTTAACATTACCCCATACGAGCTTGTCGAGATCCTGCACATTTGCCGCCTCCAGGGCTGGAGTCAGCACGAGTGGAGTAATTACGTCATCCACCAGGGAGGTAATAATGGCTCCAAATGCCGCGCCGATGATCACGGCTACAGCGAGGTCAATTACATTACCCTTGAGAGCAAATTGCCTGAATTCCTTTAGCATTCCCATAATTGAATTATTTAATTTGACAATTGGTTGATTGGTTATCTGGCTTTTTCCAGGGATGGATATTTCATGTTTAATGATTTCAACAGCTTACAAAGTTCGTTGGCAATGTAATATTCCTTATACCAATTCTGATCAGACGGCACAATATGCCAGGGCACATAGTCACACAATTTAAAACATTCCTCGTAATACCTTCGGTATTCATCCCAGCGGTCGGCTTCTTCGAAATCCTTTGCGTTGTACTTCCACATCTTGGCAGGATTCGTCATCCTTTCCCTCAGTCTTTCCTGTTGTTCTTCCTTCGAAACGTGCAGGTAGAATTTCAGGATGTGAGTGCCGTTATGCTCATGGAGCAATCGTTCAAAATTGTTGATCGCCTCCATCCTGGCTTTTGCCGTTTTATCATCACAAAGCTTATGTACTCTCGTAACTAGTACATCTTCGTAGTGTGAGCGGTTGAAGATGTGTATCATTCTGCGCGGCGGTGCGTATTTATGCACCCGCCAGAGAAAATCGTGCGAGGCCTCCTCGGGTGTCGGCACCTTGAAGGATTTCACGAACAGCCCCTGGGGATTCATGCGGCTGAAGACATCTCGTATCGCACCATCTTTGCCGCTTGCATCCGGACCTTGCAGGATGATAAGGATTGAATGCTTTCCCTCAGCGTACAACAAGTTCTGAAGCTCTTCGAGTTCATCCGTGATTTTCTTGTGCAGCTCCTTCGTTTCCTTCTTGTCGAAAGATTCTGGTGCACGTGTGCTTATTTCGTTCAGGGAAATGCTCATGCCGTCAGTAGCGGGTTTGCTATTAATAAAGTTCATACAAATTACGAAGCAATCATTTATTTCCTTGAACTTTGTCGCTTCCCAATGAATAATAAACTTGTAAGCTGGCTGATCTTCATCCTCCTCTGCCTGATATGGGGCAGCTCCTTTATTTTGATGAAGGTGAGCCAGGAAGGATTGACGCCTTCGCAGATTGCGGCATTGCGTATCGGTTCTGCAGGACTCGTGTTTCTTCCATTCGCAGTTGTGCACATCAGGCATATACCAAAGAAGAAACTCGGCACCGTCATCCTCACCGGTGTGTTTGGAAACTTTCTTCCGGCGTTTTGTTTCGCAATCGCGATACTTCACATGGACAGTTCCCTCGCGGGTATCCTGAATTCACTCACTCCACTTTGCGTAGCCCTTATTGCATTAACATTCTTTAGGGAAAAGATAAGCTCACGAAGCCTGGCAGGAATCATCATCGGTTTTGCCGGACTATGCCTGCTTACGTTCGCACAAAATGATGTAAGTGTTGGAAATGTCGGCTATGCAGGACTCGTGTTTCTTGGCACCATCTCATATGGCATTAATGTGAACATCGTCGGGCATTATTTGAAGGACCTCAACCCGGTAAAGGTGGGAACGGTTTCGCTGGCCTTCATGCTCTTTCCTTCTCTACTCGTGCTTTGGCAGGAAAATTTCTTCTCAATTCCATTCTCCGATCCGTTCGTTCAATGGTCCGTGATCGATTCGGTAGTGCTGGGCATTGTGGGAAGCGCAATCGCAACGGTGTTGTTCTACATGCTGGTGAAAAAAGCTGGAGGTTTGTTTGCCTCGCTGGTTACTTACGGAATTCCCTTCGTGGCATTAGGATGGGGATTCATCTTCGGAGAAAGCATCACACTAATCTCAATCATCAGCCTCGCAATAATCCTTCTGGGAGTATACTTAGGTACACGCAACAATTAATTAATTAACTAATTAGCTAATTGATTAATTAATTAAACAGCCATAATCTCTTTCTCCTTCGAAGCAAGATGTTTATCTACAATTGAAATGTATTTGTCCGTGACCTGCTGTACACCAGCCTCACCATCCTTTGCGGCATCTTCGCTCAGTCCATTCTTCTGAAGTTTCTTAATCGCTTCGATGCTGTCGCGGCGAATGTTACGGATGGCAACCTTGGAGTGTTCGCCTTCAGCCTGGCAGCGCTTAACCAGTTCGCGGCGACGCTCCTCTGTGAGAGGAGGAAGGTAGATGCGAATCAGGCTTCCATCATTTTGCGGATTGAATCCGATGTTAGCAGCAATGATGGCACGCTCGATGGGTTGAAGCATATTCTTCTCCCAGGGTTGAATGCTGAGCGTGCGGGCATCGAGCACCGTGATGTTGGCAACCTGGTTGATGGGCATCGGCGAACCGTAATAGTCTACCTGGATACCATCAAGCATTTGAGGGTTTGCCTTTCCGGCTCTTATCTTGGTTAATTCAACTTCAAGATGGTTGATCGCCTTCTTCATCAATTCTTCTGTACCGGCGATTATTGAGGGGATGTCTTCTGCCATAAACTGATTTTAACCTGTTCTGAGGGAGGCAAAGCTAATAAATCAGGCTGTTCTAAAAAAAATACAAGACGAAAGGAACTAATTCATCGCTTATTTCGATGAATCAGTTCCATTCAAATTAATAATCCAGGAGATTACTGCTGATCCGCGGCTACCACCTCTGCCTCGTGGGTGAGGGGAACAACCTTGGATGGAGTCTTCAGTTCGGTAGTACCTGCAATACTCTTTGCCACCACCATGGTACGGCGGGGCTGACGGTAGTACAGCAGTCCGAGTCCGGTGAAGGCGATGCCAAGCAGCATGCACAACAACGTGGTTGGGCCGAGTGATCTGCCGAGGTATGCGGTCACCACGAAGGCAACATTTATCGCCACACAAGTGAAGGTCACAGCCGGATGGCTCATGCCACGAGCGAGCAACAGGTGATGTACGTGGTTGCGATCTGGCGTGAATGGTGAACGGCCATTGAAGATCCTGATGGCGAACACACGAAGCGTATCCAGCAGGGGAACGATAAGTATGGAGAATCCAATCGCCACGGCCGAATCGATGGGAAATGCCACTGTTGATTCGTTCGCGACGTTGATGAATTTGATTACAAGGATCGAATTGACAAGCCCGATCATTAGCGACCCCGAGTCGCCCATGAAAATCTTTGCCGGGTGATGGTTGAAGATCAGGAAGGCTACCAGGCTGCCGCCGAGTGCGAAGGCCAGCAGGGCATAAGCATGATAATCGATCATGAAGAAATAGACGCCGAAGATCAGCATCGTTAGCGTACCGAGGCTTGCTGCCAGCCCATCAATGCCATCAATCAGGTTAAATGAGTTGATGATTACAATGATGGTGAGGTATGACAAGGCGAGGGCGAATGCAGTGGGTAATTGCTCAAAACCAAAGAGTCCATGCATGCTGTCGAGGCGAATGCCGCCGAGGTGAATCAGGATTGAGGCAGCGATCACCTGTCCGACAAACTTCTTGCTGGCAGAAAGGATGATCAGATCGTCCTTCAACCCAAGGAAGAAGATAACGAGGGCTGCGGCAAAGAAATACTGGAACTCAGGATTGAGGTATCCCTGGATAGAAAGCAGGGAAGCAAGGAGGAATCCGCCAAAGATTCCAACTCCGCCGAGGGATGATACGGGATGACTGTGAACTTTCCGCTCGTCGGGTACATCATACAGCTTCTTCTGATTGGCGATCTGCAAAACTACCGGTATTGCAAGGAACGAGATTATGAATGAAACAGAAGCCGTTAATATTACATCAAGCATGGATTAGGTTTTGCTTTACAAAAATAGGCTTAAACCCCTTTGTTTTCTCAACAGGTCTCGTATTTCTTAATGTTGAATACATTATAGATCAACGAGTCATAGGAGATATCGAATTTGTTGGCAGATAATTCGGTTCAGGTGGAGTTCGAAGCGAAAAAGATTGCACATTTGCAACCTGACAGGTGGTTAGAGGCGCGAAGATACATAAAGTTTAATAGCAATTTCAATTATGGCATCACTTACTTCTATTGCATCCCAGATCAGGAGGGATATTCTCAGGATGGTACATGGCGCGGCAAGCGGGCATCCCGGCGGAAGTCTGGGCTGTGCAGATTATTTCACCGCGTTGTATTTCAAGGTACTGAAGCATAACCCTTCCTTCCAGATGGATGCGATTAACGAGGATGTCTTCATACTCTCCAACGGGCACATCTCCCCCGTTTACTATTCTACCCTGGCTCGTGCCGGCTACTTCGACATCAAGGAACTTGCCACTTTCCGCAAGATCAACTCAAGGCTTCAGGGTCACCCTGCTACTCACGAAAAACTCCCCGGTATTCGCATTGCATCCGGATCACTCGGACAGGGAATGAGCGTGGCGATCGGGGCGGCGCTTACCAAGAAACTCAACGGTGAACCCAATCTGGTTTATTCACTTCACGGCGACGGCGAGTTGAATGAAGGACAGGTTTGGGAAGCGATCATGTTCGCCGCACATCACAAGGTTGATAATCTCATCGCAACTGTGGACTGGAACGGTCAGCAGATCGATGGCCCCACTGATAAGGTAATGGGAATGGGCGACATTCGTCAGAAGTTTGATGCTTTTGGCTGGACAACCATTCCTGCCGACGGTAACAACATGGACGAACTCGTGGCCGCGCTCGAAAAAGCAAAAACGCTCACAGGCAAAGGCAAACCAGTCGCCATCATGATGCAAACCGTGATGGGCAAAGGAGTCGACTTCATGGAGAATGATCACAACTGGCATGGCGTTGCTCCGAATGATGAGCAGCTTGCGAAAGCACTGGGG
>CBINHQ010000082.1:0-8330 GCA_966250475.1 uncultured Chitinophagaceae bacterium | reverse complement strand
GCCCGTTGCTTCCGTTTACAAAATCCGTGTCATCCGTGTAATCCGTGGCTAAACTTTATTCTCCGTGGCTTCTTTAAACAAAATCCATGTCATCCATGTCATCCGTTGCAAAAATCACATTCCATTGATGAATCAAACATTAATTTATCATCAATCTCTCTTTTCCTCTGCGGTAAAATCCGTGTCATCCGTGTAATCCGTGGCTAAACTTTATTCTCCGTGGCTTCTTTAAACAAAATCCATGTCATCCGTAGCTAAAATTATTTTGCTTCATCTGTTTTGATAAATATCAACCATGATCAGCATCAAAGAATAATCGCTTTCATCTATATTGGCTAGCTGTAATAGAAATTTTCATTAATTTGAGTGTATTCGGCGATTCCATCTGTTCTTCAGATAAATTGAGTGGTCGAGCATTGATAGTTTTTATATGATCAAAAAATTATCGCTTTAAGCTTTATGCCATCGATTCATCTCACGGAAGCCGAGATCAGAACCCTCCTGGAAGCTATTTTTCAAAAGTACGGCTACGATTTCAGGCAGTACGCAAAGGCTCACATTGGTAGAAGGCTAACAAATCGAATGATATTAAGTAACCTTAAATCATGTGAAGAGTTGCATACCAAAGTAATGAAAGAACCTGCCTTCGCTTCGCAATTATTCCAGGACCTCTCTATCACGGTAACGGAAATGTTTCGCGATCCGCAATTCTATCTTGCGGTTCGTGAGTTGGTGGTTCCCATTCTGAAGACTTATTCCTTCATTAAGGTATGGCACGCTGGATGCTCTACAGGAGAGGAAGTATATTCGATGGCAATTCTTCTCAAGGAAGAAGGCCTCTACGACAGAACTACCATCTACGCCACAGATTTCAATCAGCATGCACTCGATCAGGCCAGGGAGGGAATCTTTCAACCCGATGCCATGAAGGAATATACCTTGAACTATCAGCGTTCAGGTGGAAAGGAATCGCTGGGGGAATATTATACTTCGCAATACAACCGCGTTATCATCGACAGATCTCTCAAGAGAAACATCGTCTGGGCTAATCATAATCTTGTAACGGATAGCGCATTTGCCGAAGTGCACCTGATCCTTTGCAGAAATGTGCTTATTTATTTCGACAAGGATTTGCAGGATCGTGTGCAGCGACTGTTCTATGAAAGCCTGATAAAAGGCGGCCTGCTTTGCTTAGGATCCAAGGAAAGCCTTCGTTTTACAGATGCGGATCATTATGAGCCTATCGATAAGAAGAATAAGATTTTCAAGAAAAAATACGGGAGCAAGTGGCAATGAGAAGAAAGTATGAGTTAATAGTGATGGGTGTTTCGTCCGGAGGGTTGAAGGCGTTGAGCCAGATATTGCCCGCATTGCCTGCCTATTTCCCTTGTCCGGTCGCCATTGTGCAACACATCGGTGCCCAGGCGGAGAATCACTGGATAAGAACTCTGTCCATGAAGAGCCAACTGAGGATTACAGAGGCAGAGGAAAAGGAACCCATAAGAAGAGGATACGTTTACATTGCACCTGCCAACTACCATTTGCTGGTTGAATTCGATCATACCTTCTCGCTTTCTACAGATCACCGCGTGAACTTTGCAAGGCCTTCCGTGGATGTGTTGTTCGAATCTGCCGCATCTGTTTACCGTGACAAATTAATTGGAATAGTACTCACGGGCGCAAACAGCGATGGAGCGCTTGGACTGAAGAGAATAAAGGACGCAGGCGGACTAGCCATCGTGCAGGATCCTTCAACTGCGGACTATCCCTCAATGCCATTATCAGCTATCAAGGCTACGAACGTTGATCATACACTACCATTAAACAAAATCACAGAAAAACTATTACAGCTGCAACTATGAGAATGTCGATAAAAGCAAAACTATTCACAGGGTTCGGCATCATCCTGTTTTTCCTGGCGACAATGGGTTACATCCTCACCCAGAAGCTTTCTGAGTCGAACGACCGGCTAACCGAGATCGTGAACCTCTCGTCGAGAAAGGTGAGTCTTTCACATCAGATTCTTTCGCATGTGCTTGATGCGGGCAGGCAGGAGAAGAATATCATCCTTGAAAATGATCCCACAAAGATTAGCCAGTACATCGCTGAGCTTCGCACGGCACTGGCGGCAATCGATACAAAGTCGAACGACCTGGGCGCACTTGTGGATGATGAGGGCGATAAAATACTCAACAGGTTTACCTCGAATTGGGGCTCCTATAAAGTCGAGCTTGAGCGTATCATAAATCTCGCGCTTCAAAACAAGGACCAGGAAGCCTATGCGATTTCTTCAACAAGTGGATACACGGTAAGAGAGGAGGCTCAGACCTCGCTCAATCAACTCGTCAACAAGAACGAGGAAAGTATGCTGCAGGATAAGCTTCGGAATGATGAGAGCTATCAATCATCCATTATTTGGATTATTACCGTGGTTGCCGCGAGCCTCGTCATTTCCATAGCCGTCGCCATTTGGATCGTGATTGGAATAGGTAAACGCATTTCTCACATTGCAAAATCGGCGGAAAGAATTGCAAGCCGCGAGCACACCGATGAAAAAATTGAGGACGCCTCAAAGGATGAACTCAGCTCAATACTCGATTCCCTCGAGAGAGTGAATCAGAGCTTCAGGGAGATCACGGTGAATGCAGATAGCGTGGCTTCGGGAAACTATTCTCTGGACTTCAAACCGCGGTCCGAAAAGGATGTGCTTGGAAATTCTCTGAAGAGAATGACGATCTCGCTTCGTGAAACGACTGAAGAAAACAGGCGCAACAACTGGCTTACAACAGGACAGAATAAATTGAATGAGCGACTTCGTGGTGATCAGACTGTGGAGGAACTATCGTCAAATATTCTCAACCATCTCTGCGAATATGTGGATGCAGTAGTTGGCGCACTCTATGTGTCTGATGATGATAACACACTAAACCTCGTTGCGAAGCACGCGCTTTCAGATTCAGGCGCGAGGCGGAATTTCAAGTGGGGCGAAGGACTTGTGGGAAGAGTTGCGGCGGATCAGAAATTCCTTGCATTATCGAATGTAGAAGAGGAAGAACTTTTTGCGCAGTCTTCAGTATTGAATCTTAAACCTCGTGAAGTCTTCATCCTTCCATTAATATTTGAAGGAAAGACATTGGGGGTAGTTGAGATCGCTCATCGTGATTCATTTTCATCAGAGGCAAAATCATTCCTGCTCGCATGCGCCGAGAGTATTGCCATAAGCATTAATTCAGCAAATGCACGCAAGCGAATACAGCAACTCCTGGAAGAAACTCAGGTGCAAAGCGAGGAGTTGCAAAGCCAGCAGGAAGAGCTTCGGCAGATTAACGAAGAGCTTGAGGAGCAGGCACAGAGTCTCAAGCAGCAACAGGAAGAACTGCAGATGACCAATGAGGAATTGGAAGAGCAGACCCAGGAGCTCGAGGCAAGAAACAAAGAAGTAGAGCAGGCCAGGAAGGACATCGAACAGAAGACGAGACAACTCGAAGTCAGCAGTAAGTATAAATCAGAATTCCTGGCAAACATGTCGCACGAGTTGCGTACGCCGTTGAATAGTCTTCTGATACTCTCGAAGGACCTCGCTGATAATGGTTATGGCAATCTAAGCTCCGAGCAAGTTGAGAGCGCTGAGATTATTCACAAGAGCGGACAAGATCTGCTTGCATTAATCAACGAAGTGCTGGATCTCTCCAAGATAGAAGCTGGGAAGATGTCATTACATCCTGAAGCGTTAAACCTTGAGGGATTCGTGAATGAGATCTACAGGGATTTCAGGCATAGCGCGGAACATAAATCGCTCAAGTTCGAGGTCTCGATGGGACCGGACCTTCCTGCTTCCATAACCACGGACGCGCAGCGTTTGAAGCAAATTCTAAAGAATCTCTTGTCCAATGCTATCAAGTTTACGGAGCACGGCCAGGTGCGATTCGATGTGAAGCGCAACAGCAGCACGACAATCGCATTTACCGTTTCCGATACGGGAATAGGAATACCGGAGGAAAAGCAACTATCAATCTTCGAGGCATTCCAACAGGCAGATGGTGGCACCTCGCGCAAGTACGGAGGAACGGGTTTGGGACTCTCTATTTCGAGGGAACTCGCAAAACTTCTTTCGGGAGAGATTTACGTTTCGAGCAAGGTTAACGAGGGTTCTTCATTCACGGTTATCATTCCAATAGAAATTGGAAGTGAAGTGCAGCCAATGCCAGTGCCTGAGATCAAGACTGCTCCTACAGCAAAACTGGTTCGTCCAACGCAATCGGAAAGCTTTAGGAATTATCCATCGATTGAAGATGACAGATCGAATGTCAAACCTGAAGACAAACTGGTACTGATCATCGAAGACGATTTGAATTTCGCTACGGTGTTGCGCAACCAGGCAAGGGAGAAGGGATTCAAATGCCTCGTGGCTTCAACAGGTGAGGATGGGCTTGCGGTTGCGGCGAAATTCCGTCCGCATGCCATCATGCTCGATATCGATCTTCCCGGAATGGATGGTCACCAGGTGCTGGCGGAATTGAAGCTTAATTTGAATCTTCGCCATATTCCGGTCCACATTATTTCGGTAAATGAGCGCTCGCTTGACCCGATCAAGAACGGTGCGGTAGAATTTCTCACCAAGCCGATCAACAAGCGCCAGGTTGAAGAGGTCTTCAGTCGCATTGAGAGTTTCATACAAAGAAAGATGAAGAATTTGCTCATCATCGAAGATGACAAAAACTCACGGATAGCCATACGGAAGCTGATCGGCAATGGTGATGTTCATACGATGGAAGCGGCAAGCGGCGAGGAAGCGATTGATTTGTTCATGAACAACCACATCGATTGCATGGTTATGGATCTTGGTCTCCCCGACATAAGCGGGTTCGAACTCATTCACCGCTTCCTGGAATCGAAAAAGAAGGTTCCCCCGATTATTGTGTACACAGGAAGGGAACTTACGAAGAAGGAGAATGAAGAACTGGAGAAGTATGCGGAAACCATCATCATCAAAGGAACGAAATCGGAGGAAAGGTTGCTCGATGAGACGGCGCTATTCCTGCACAGGACTATTGAAAATCTTCCGGCGTCGAAGCAGCATATCATTACAAATCTTTATGACAAGGAAGCAGTATTCAATGGAAGGAAGGTGTTGCTTGTGGATGATGACATGCGGAATGTATTCGCGCTGTCGAAGATTCTGAAAGGAAAAGAGATGACGGTGATAAAAGCGGAGAATGGAATCAGTTGTCTGAACGAGTTGCACAATGATCCGGGAATCGACATCATTCTGATGGACATTATGATGCCGGAGATGGATGGCTACGAGGCGATGCGCAGGATCAGGAGTGAGGAGAGGTTCGCGAGACTTCCCATCATAGCGTTAACGGCAAAGGCAATGAAGGATGATAAGCAGAAATGTATCGACGCGGGAGCTAACGATTATATCACTAAACCTGTTGACGTGGAGCGTTTGCTTTCGCTCATGCGTGTATGGTTGAGCAAATAATTCTGGAAATGAATGCAACTCCGAAAATATTGGTAGTGGATGATAAGCCGGAGAACCTGGTAGCCATCGAGAGAGTGCTCAAGGATCTCGACGTGGAGCTCATTAAAGTCACGAGCGGAAACGAGGCGCTGAAGGCAACGCTTCATCATAATTTCTCTTTAGCATTGCTCGATGTGCAGATGCCGGAGATGGATGGGTATGAACTCGCGGGGATTTTGCGCGAAGAAGAGAAGACACATAACCTGCCGTTCATTTTCATCTCTGCGGTGTATACGGACAATCTGAATGTATTCAGAGGTTATGAAAAGGGCGCGTTTAGCTTCATTACAAAACCCTTCCAGGCGGAGATATTGGTGAACAAGGTGAAGTTCTTCATCGAGAAGCATCAGCAGGAGATAGAACTATACCGTAAGAATCATGAATTAAAGGCGATCAATGAGGAACTGGAATCGTTTTCATATTCCATCTCTCATGACTTGCGCGTACCATTGCGTGCGTTGAATAGTTATTCGCAGATACTGGAAGAAGATTTTCTTCCAAGCCTGAATGAAGAGGGAAGGAGGCTGGTCAACAAGATCAAGGAAAACGCGATCAAGATGGGGAATCTCATTGATGATCTGCTGGCCTTCTCGAAGCTGGGACGCAAGACATTGGCGAAGTCGAACGTGGACATGAAGAAGGCTGTGAACCAGGTTTTGTTTGATCTCTCACAATCGACTCCACACAAGGCGGAGATTGTAATTCATGATTTGAAATCAGCATCCGCAGACCACGGACTAATTAAACAGGTGTGGTTGAATCTGCTTACAAATGCAATCAAGTATTCATCAAAGAAAGAGAAACCTGTGGTGGAGATTGGTTCAGGTGTGGAGGATGATCAGGTCGTTTATTTTGTGAAGGATAATGGCGCTGGTTTCAATATGCAATATGCCGATAAACTCTTCGGCGTGTTCCAGCGATTGCACAGTCCGAGGGAATTCGATGGCACGGGTATAGGCCTGGCGATTGTGCAGCGACTCATTCATAAGCATGGCGGAAGAGTGTGGTGTGAGGCAGAAGAAGGAGTAGGCGCTACGTTTTATTTCAGTCTACCTGCTAAATCTGATTAAATAGTTATGTTTAGTGATCTTGAAATAGTATTGATTGAGGATAGCGAGAGTGATGCGGAGATTGTGCTTCGCGCTTTGAAGCGTGCGCAGATTCACGTCAGCGTTACCCATCTTGATGATGGAGAACTCGCGTTTTCATTTTTGGATAGAATTAATTCGAAGAAGTCTCCGCCAGTGTTGATACTGCTTGATTTGAAGATGCCGAAGATTGATGGTCTTGACCTGATCAGGCGGATTAAGACAAACGAGAGGCTGCGATCCATTCCTCTTGTTGTGCTTTCATCTTCGAGAGAAGACAAAGACATCCGTAAGGCATACGAGCTTGGAATTAACAGCTATGTGGTGAAGACTGTAGATTATGAAACGTTTTCGAAATTGGTTGTGGATACGGTGAACTATTGGTTGAGAGTGAATCAGCCTCCTGTGTAGCTAATCATCACGGAGTATTCATTTGAGAAATGTCTGAGGTAATAATTCGCGGTTGATTTTTATCAAATCGGTATTGATATTATTAAGAATTCAAATGGTTGATTGCGTGATTATGAATGTGACTTGTTTGAAGTCAAGACTAATTTTTGTATTTTGATTGTTTTAAGTGAATACTGTATGTTGCATTGTTCGCAATCATTGTAAAATAGATTTTGTTTCGGTATCTGATTATAGCATTTAAGTAAATTTCATTACAAATCCTTTCGTCCTTTCGTGCGACCATAAACCTTACTAATGAAAGAGCCCCTTCGGATATTATTACTCGAAGATGACCCTACCGATGCCGAACTCATCCAGCAACTCCTGGTCAGGAATAAGATGGATTGTACGTTTCGGCATGCAATGAGCAAGAATGAATTTCTTGACATGCTGGACGAATTTAGTCCACAGGTTATTCTCTCCGACAATTCAATGCCTCAGTTTAATTCTGCGGAAGCGCTTCGATTGGTGCGGCAGCGTTTTTCACACATACCATTTATTTTGGTGACGGGTACTGTGTCGGAAGAATTTGCCACGACTATGATCAAGGACGGAGCCGATGATTACATTCTTAAGGATAGAATGGCGAGACTCCCGGCTGCAATCACGGCTGCAATTTCCCAGCGTCGTGCATTGAAGGAAATAACTGATTACAAATACGCGTTAGATCAGGCAGCGATAGTGGCGATCTCCGATGAGAACGGCGAATTCATTTACGCGAATGCGAATTTCTGCAAGGTGTCGAAGTATTCGCTTGATGATTTAGTGGGAGAAAATTTCAGGATTCTCAATTCGGGATATCATTCGCCTGCCTATTTCCAAGATATGATCGAAACGATTAATAGTGGAAATATCTGGCGGGGTGAGTTGAGGAACAAGGCAAAGGATTCAAGTACGTATTGGGTTGATGCCATCATTGTTCCATTCCTTAATGAGGCAGGAAAGCCATACCAATTTCTATCGATTCACATCGACATCACGCAGAAGAAGAGGTTGGAGGCAGAACTCTTCGAGCAGCAACGCAACGAACAGTTGAAGATTACTTCTACGGCCATTCAGGCTGAAGAGAAGACACGCACATTGTTAGGCCGCGAGCTCCACGATAACGTGAATCAGCTCCTAGTGGGTACGAAACTTTATCTTTCAATGGTCAGCGATGATGTGGAGAAGAATAAGATCGTCATAACGAAGGCAATGAATTCTCTCCAAAGCGCAATTGAGGAAAACAGGAAGATTGCGCATAATCTTGTCACGCCGGATTTTGA
>CBINHQ010000081.1:0-8358 GCA_966250475.1 uncultured Chitinophagaceae bacterium | reverse complement strand
GATTGTATTTTTTCAACGGGCAACACAATCGTTTTTCGTACCAGCAATCCCTTCTTTATAATTAATTCGCTATCCTGTATCGAATATCTGAAGAAGAAGAAGTCGATCAGTGCAGCTGCGATGGGAAAGATTGGAACCAGCAGCACGATCAATTCAAGCGAGTTTGATTTCTCGCCTGAAGTGCCAAGCAAGAGCACGAGTACAATGGGCCAGGCAAATTTGAACACCTCGATCAGAGATTTCGCCATCACAATGAAGATGGCGGCAACGGATTGCCTCTGCGGTATCGACCAGTCAATTTCCCTCTCCGTCATAAGGGATGATTTTTTTCATGATCAGTTCACGAATGGAATTCGCAGTTTCTTCTTTTAATCCGGAAATCTTGATGTCTGCCTCTCCAGATGCAGCTGTGTAAATTGAGAGAGAAGCGAGGCTGTAGTTTCTTTCCAAAGGACCTGAGTTCACGCTGCAATGTTGAATCCTGTTGAAGGGACAAGCATCTGTGGTTTGAAACAGCCATCCATGCCTGTAAAGAATATCATACTCGCGCAAGGCATACGCTCTGCGTTTAAATGCACGTTGCACGAGGAAGATGTAGAGGAATGAAGGAATGAATACCAGGAGACCTGCAATGATTAAAAAACTTGTCTGCCGGAGAACGGGATTCACTGAAAGCACAAAACTTACTATGGCCAGCAGCACTGCGGTAAAAATTAACCAGCGGATACGAAGGACTCTCATGTAAATGCGTTCAACAGGCTTCCACTCTACGTCTTCGAGGCGCGGAAGAGTTGTGGGGTCGATTTGGGTGTTGAGGAAGTCCATAGCCAAAGTTAATTAGCTAATTAGGAAATTGGCTAATTAGTTAATTGGGCAAGAGTCCCCGGCTTTAGCAACCTCAAACTTCAAACCCCAAACCCCAAACTGTTATTTCCCCCCGAAGACCTTCTTCAATATGTCAGAAGTTCTGGCAAGTGGATTCTCCCTGATATTCGCTTCTTCCTTCGCTACCTGGTCGAAGAGTGCAGCGACGGCTTTTTCCACCACGAAAGAAGTGAGGTCGGGATTTACCTTGTTGAAGGTAGTAGGAAGTTTGTTGTAAGTATTAACGATATCTGCATAGTGCTTGGTAGCATCAACCTTATCCAAAGAAGACTGAACGGAAGGAGTGAATGCTGCGATGAGTTTGGCAGTGGTCTTCTGCCTGAAATAATTGGTGGCAGCATCTTTGGGTCCGCTGACGATCTTCAATGCATCCTGGATGGTCATTTCCTTGATCGCATCCATGAAAATGGGTTTGGCAAAGGCCACTGCATCTTCTGCGCCGCGATTGATGGAGAGAATAGCTTTGTCAACCTGATCGCCCATGCCGAGCTTGCGAAGAGTTGTCTCGATCTTCTTTGCATCGGGGGGGAGAAACATCTTGTATACCTCGCTGCCGAAGAAGCCGTCAGTCTTGTTGAGGTTGAGTACGGCATTCGTTACGCCCTTGGAGAGCGCTTCTTTAATTCCCATGCCGGCCTCGTCTTCAGTCAACCCGCTGCCCGAGCCTCCTGTTACTTTTTCCACCAGCTTAGGAAGCTTGATCTGGGCAAAGCTCTGGGTGGATACGATTGTTACTGCGAGTAGGGTGAAACCGAGGTATATCTTTTTCATGCTTTAGTTTTTAAGAACAGGCTCAAATTAGTTGCGAGCCTTAAATTAAACAACAGTTGCCGGGTAGTTTGACGATTCTTTAAGTGTTTTCGTTGGCAGCACGGTAAAATTACCGCTTTCGAAAGGTAAATTCCCGGGCTTAGTATCGCTTAAATGATCATTCACCTGCATATCTTCCCTAACTTCGCAACCTGTTTTTAAGAGAATTTTAAATGAATACGATACAATTATCAGAGCAGGAAAAATTACGCAGGGAGAAGCTGGCCGAATTGATCATGATGGGCATCGAGCCGTATCCCGCACCATTGTTTCCCGTCAACACGAGTTCAGTCGCAATAAAGAATAATTATTCTGATGAGAAGAAGGATGAATTCGCAGATGTATGCCTCGCGGGCCGCATAATGAGCGTGCGCGATATGGGCAAGGCAAACTTTGCAGTAATTCAGGATTCAGTGGGAAAGATTCAGCTTTACATCCGCCGCGATGACATTTGCCCCGGCGAGGATAAATCTCTCTACGACATAGTTTGGAAGAAGTTGCTCGACATCGGCGATATCATCGGCATTCGCGGATTCGCATTCATCACGCGTACGGGCGAGATTTCCGTGCACGTGAAGGAGCTCACGCTGCTTTGCAAATCCCTTCGTCCGCTTCCCATCGTGAAGGAAGCAGATGGACAGACCTTTGATGCGGTAACCGATCCCGAGTTTCGCTATCGACAGCGCTATGCGGACCTCATCATCAATCCTTCGGTGAAGGAAACCTTCGTGAAGCGTACTAAGATGGTTAACTCCATTCGTGCGTTTCTGAACGAACGCGGAGCGCTGGAGGTTGATACTCCTGTTCTGCAAAGCATTCCAGGTGGTGCTGCTGCACGTCCATTCGTCACGCACCACAACGCACTCGATGTGCCGTTTTACCTGCGAATCGCCAATGAACTCTATTTGAAAAGACTCATTGTAGGAGGATTCGATTGGGTGTACGAGTTCAGCCGCAATTTCAGGAATGAGGGTATGGACCGCACACACAATCCTGAGTTCACCATTTTGGAATTCTATACTGCCTACAAGGATTATCTCTGGATGATGGAGATTACGGAACAATTGCTTGAAAAGGCTGCAATCGATGTGACAGGTTCGAGCGAAGTAACTGTCGGCGAGCGAAACATTTCTTTCAAAGCGCCGTACAAACGCATCAGCATTTACGATGCAATTAAGGAGCATACAGGTATTGATGTGAGCAAGATGAATGAGGATCAGCTTCGCGATACCTGCCGCAAGCTTGGGATTCATGTTGACAACACGATGGGTAAAGGCAAACTAATCGATGAGATCTTCGGTGAGAAATGCGAAGACCATTATGTGCAACCAACCTTCATCATCGATTATCCCGTGGAGATGAGTCCGCTCACGAAGAAGCACAGGGATAAGCAGGGATTGGTAGAGCGTTTCGAGCTGATCATAAATGGTAAGGAAATTGCGAATGCATATAGCGAGCTCAATGATCCCATCGACCAGCGCGAACGATTCGAAGAGCAGGTGAAACTGCTCGAACGCGGAGATGAGGAAGCCATGTTCATCGACAACGATTTTCTGCGTGCTCTTGAATACGGCATGCCTCCAACTGCGGGAATCGGTTTTGGCATCGACAGGCTCTGTATGTTGCTCACCAACCAGCCTTCCATCCAGGATGTTTTATTGTTCCCCCAAATGCGCCCCGAGCGTTTTGACGGTCAGGAGCAGGAATTAACTCATTAGCAAATTAGCCAATCAGCTAATTAAATAATTAATTATGGAATACCGCCGCATGGGCCGAACCGGCCTGCAACTCAGCCTGCTTTCATTTGGAAGCTGGGTTAGCTTTCACAAACAAATTGACGACAGCCTTGCCGACGAATTGATGGGATTTGCATATGATAATGGCATCAACTTCTTCGACAACGCGGAAGTGTATGCGCATGGGGAGTCTGAGAAGATGATGGGACGCGTACTGAAGATGAAATCCTGGGATCGCACTTCATACGTCGTTAGCAGTAAAGTATTTTGGGGATGGCATGGAAAGGCAAACAAACCCAATCAATCAGGTCTCAGCCGCAAGCACGTGGTAGAAGCCTGCGATGAAGCATTGCAACGCTTGCAGGTTGACTATCTCGATCTTTACTATTGCCACAGACCAGACAAGAACACGCCGATAGAGGAAGTGGTGTGGACGATGCACAATCTCATTCTTCAGGGCAAGATCCTTTACTGGGGAACGAGTGAATGGAGTGGTGTGGAGATCATGGAAGCGCATCGTGTGGCACATCAATACGGACTCATTGGTCCCACGGTGGAGCAGCCGCAATACAATCTCTTTGAAAGAAGCAAGATGGAAAATGAATTCCTGATGGTGTTTAACACCGTTGGGATGGGAACGACAACATGGAGCCCGCTTGCATCTGGACTTCTTACAGGAAAATACCTCACAGGCATTCCGGCCGACAGCAGGCTGGCCATCTCGGGATTCGATTGGCTGAGGGATCGCTGGATGAAGGAAGACATTCTCAACCGGATCAAGGCGCTTGGCGCTCTGGCTGATGAGCTTGGCATCTCCCTCGCTGAGCTCAGCATCGCATGGTGTACGCTCAATCCTAACGTGACTTCTGTTATCCTGGGCGCCACAAGGCGTAGCCAGCTCGAGCAGAACCTCGGTGCCTTGCAGGCAAGGGAAAAGCTTACGCCTGAAGTCGTGCAAAGGATTGAGGAAATTGTGCAGACCAAGCCAGTTCTTCCGGAATATTAAACAAGAATCCCGGCAGCTCTTGCTCCGGGATTAAAGTACTTTGAGGGACTAACCAGATGTTTTTCAGTTGGTGTCTGGACTCAAAATAGTGTTCTCAACAGGATATTTGGATTCAAACGGGACTCGGTTTTAAAGTTGGTTGACTCGTTTTGTACTCTTTGTTATGGTTAGAAATTCTGGACGGTAAATTTCTTCAGGATATTGGATTTTTTTGTCAACCAACTTTGTAATTCAAATGTAGCCTTCACATTTCTTTATCAATAGAGCAAATGTTGGCGATTATGCTCTTACAGGAATTACCATCGCTGTCGTAGATATACGGCGATTTCGGTGTTGCTATTACCAGTTTTGGTATCTTCAATTTCAAAACCTCAATTGTATGTCGTTGAAAAACAAAACTGTGCTGATTTCTGGTGCGAGCAGGGGAATTGGCAAGGCTATCGGACTCAGATTGGCTACGGAGGGTGCGAATATTGTGGTGCTTGGGAAATCGGTGGAAGAAAATCCAAAATTGGGAGGCACGATTCACAGCGCGGCGGAGGAAATGATTGTTGCAGGAGGGCAGGCGTTGGCAGTGCAATGTGACATACGGTATGAGGATCAGATACAGAATGCGGTAGATAGGACAGTTGAGCGATTTGGCGGCATTGACATCCTGGTGAATAATGCTTCTGCGATCTCCCTCAGCACAACTGAGAATACCGAACCCAAGCGTTTCGACCTGATGCATGACATCAATGTAAGGGGAACCTTCTTCATGACCAGGGCTTGCATTCCTCACCTGAAGGCTTCGTCCAATGCTCACATTTTAACGCTTTCTCCGCCTCTGAACACGAATCCGAAATGGCTTGCAAACCATCTGGCTTACACGCTTGCGAAATACAACATGAGTATGATGGCAATTGGTTGGGCTGAGGAGTTGAAGAAATTCAACATCGCTTCGAATGCGCTATGGCCAAGGACAACAATCGATACAGCTGCAGTGCGAAACCTGCTCGGCGGTGAGGCTCTTGCGAAGATGAGCCGCAAGCCGGAGATTCTTGCAGACGCGGCATATTTCATCTTTCAAAAATCCGCTGCCGAATATTCGGGAAGATGCTTCATCGATGAAGAAGTGTTCGAGCTCGAGGGAGTTAAAGACCTTTCAAAATATTCGGTTGTCCCGGACGGGCAATTGTATACTGATCTTTTTTTGGATTGATGAAGAGAATGAGAGCGAATGAAATTCTAAAACTCTTCCGCGACCTCAACGTGTCCGATCGGTTCCTTAAAGGTTACTGACTTCAGGTCCTGCGTAGCTTCCATGCCCTTGCCGCCGTGGATCACTCGATCGCTGGTGTGGTAGCGAGCGTATTTATCGGTGTAGAACATTTCTTTATTCTGATCCCACCAGAGGTCTTCAGCTCTTAATGTATCGCCCTGAACGGTAATCACCACAACACTATCACGAAGGTAGATCATATCTTGCCTCTCGAAATATTTTCCGTAACGGCTGTCGAGAATGGTTTCTATCTCCAGGCTATCGTTGTAGAAGTCAACGTGCAGGGTGTTTGGAAATTCCACGTAGACGGTGTCTGCAAGTACACGAAGCATTTTTGGCGCGGTAAGTTTCGCCTTCATTGTTCCGGCCTGACTGAGATAGCTTACGATGTCAGTTCCTTCTTCTACTTCAATGCGCTTGGCGGTGAGCGCATCAATATCTTTTGGATCGTTTTCACATCCTGCAACAAAAAAGCAGCCTGCAAGGAGAGCTGCTTTAAAGAATTTTATCCTTGATATGATTGTTGCATTATTCATACTTTCTCTTGGAAAACCAGAAGTCGCTCAACGCAAAACCTACAGAAACGCGAAACATGTTTTCCTTTAGCAGGTTATCATTGTTGCCGCGTTTGATGTATTCGAAGGCCAGATTAATAAGAGTAACCTGGTTTGCGTCGTATGCGTTACGGTTATTAGGTTTCAAAGGTAAACCAAGTCCAAATGATGCTCCCATTATGGGCAACTTATTTCCGACATTTATGTAATCTGGTCCAAAGAAGATACCTGCGCGGTAGGCGATTTTACCAAAATAGCTTCTCCTGTAAGATTCTATTGAAGGTCGTAATTCGCCACCGATACGAATTTCCCAGCGGTTTCTTACTGAATCAGTCTTTCCAAAAAAGCGGTAATCCTCCCATTTAGCATTATGGTAATCCACGCCGATCATCCATCCTGGTTGTTTATCTCTGGGCACACGTAAAATAGCAAAGCCTCCAGTGAAAGTGGCAGGATAGGTTACTTCGCCCTTAACCTCCTTCTTTTCAAAAACACTGTCGATTGGAATATTTCCGGAGTTGGGATTGAAGAAATATGTTTCGCGGATTACATCCTGACTTGCGCCAATTTTTTGTTTGATGTTTCCATAAAGACCGAGAGTGAGGAAGGTTGCACTGTCGAGCTTGATGCGATACTGCATGCCTCCGTTAAAATAAAGATCTCCGTAGCTGGTCTTAGTCTGGTAGTTTCCGCTATTGGTAGTCATCGTGTCGTTGATGATTACTCTGCGATTGCTGTAATCAGATTTTCCAAACATGTAACCTCCGTTTACACCAATGTTGAAGTTGCCAAACCTGAATCCTGTACCAATGGATGCGAGGTAAGCGCCGCCGTCACCTTCGCTTAGTGTGAGTGTGCTGTCGCGAGGTTCACCAGTAACTGCATCGATAACTCTTCCTCCCTGGAACATTTTGTAGCTGATGCGCGTCATTGGCCTCAAACCAAAGCTAAGACCCCAGTTAGCCCTGAGTGGAACGCCCACCTGAATGTGTGAGAATAGAGCGTTGCTTGTTGTGAATTTTCTTGGAATGTCGCCGGGTTCGATCAATGTTCTGTTCTCGAAGTTTAATCCGAGATCGAGAATGGCACGGCCGAGTCTAAGTTTGTTTGAATTGAGTTCTTTGTATGCCTGGAAAGATCCGAATGATGCGGGATTGCTGAAATTGACAGTGAGGTAATCATTGTATGCGCTTGAGATGCCTCCCATTGCGCGCAAATTGATGTTGGTGGAGGGCACGAGATCGCCCAATCCATATCTTGTGTAGGGTGAATTATCTTGTGAAAATGCGGTAAAGTATGATGCGGAAAGAAGAACGCAGAATAGCAGCCGGGGCCTCCATAACACGTTGATCCTCTTAGGGGTTGTTGACTTCGCTAATCGCATAAAGACCTTTAAAAATTAAATCAGGGTCTGCAAATATCTTGTTTTTAAGGTGTGAAGCCAAATGCACTAAATCACCCCCGGTTAAAAGCACGTTAAAGTTCCCGAACTTTTCAGCATACATTTCAATGATTCCATCCATTTCTCTTGCCATTCCAAGTATCACACCCGACTGAAGATTTGTGGTTGTGTCGTAGCCTATCAATGGTACATCGGAGTCTGCTTTTGCGAGTGGAAGTTTGGCTGTGAACTCATGCATCGCACGAAATCGCATTTCCATGCCGGGAGAAATTGAGCCACCGAGAAACTCGTGGTATTTGTTGATGAAGTTGTAGGTGATGCAGGAGCCGAGTCCGATCACAAGGTTATTTTTCTTCGGATAGTAATAGACAGCCGCTGCCATGAGTGCGAGTCTGTCTGCGCCAATCGTCTCGGGTTTACCAACGGCAGTGGTGAATGCGAGTTTAGTTTGATGACTTAGCTTATGAAACTTCGTGGTTCTTGCGAGGATGTCCTCCATCTCGGGGTTGTGATCGATAACTGAAGAAAGGATCGACTTGGATGGATTGAATTGTGAAATGAGATTTGTGATCGTTTCAGTTGAATCGTCATCCAGGTAGACTGCTTTGTCCAGTTCGGAGCGATTGAACACGGCAACCTTCTTCCTTGTATTTCCGAAATCGAAGCAGAGTGTAACTGACAGGAGGGAATGTTACGGGCAAATG
>CBINHQ010000080.1:0-8373 GCA_966250475.1 uncultured Chitinophagaceae bacterium | reverse complement strand
CTGCAACCCAGCTCCACCATTCGTTGTAATTGTGTAGATCAACCGGACCACTCGTTTGCTTGAATACCAGCGAGGCAGCAACCAACACGCTGTCGGGTGGACGCGGCGTGCCAGGAGGAAGACTTTGTTTCAATTCCTCCCAGTCAGGTTTACGTTCCGCAGTAGTGACGTAACCTGTCGCTTCCACAAATTTTGCAAACTGTGCATTCGTCACTTCGGTCTTATCGAGATAGAATGCATTCAGCCTTACCTGGTGTTTAGGGAATTCGTCGGGGCTGGCCTGCTGGTTGTCGCCACCCATTTGCAGAATTCCACCGGGAATCAAAACCATTCCCGAGGTGTCGGAATTATTTGTCGGGGAAATGGAATCGCCAACAGTTCCGAATCGCGCTGGCACATTCATGCAGGAGTGAGGATCAGTACCGGCATTTGCTTCAGATACCCTGCTCTTGCAAGACGCAAAGAGTGAAGATGAGATTATGATTATTATGAAGGTCCTGTTCAAGGAATGAAGTTAATTTACTAATTCGCAAATCAGCTAATTAACCGAATTTTTTATTTCCCCACGACCTGCATCATCACATATTTTTTCTTTTCAAATGTACCCGTGTAGGCTATCATTGCACCTGACTTGCCAATTGGAGTGACAACGGGAAAGGCCGTTTCATCGGCCATGGAGTGCAGTGACATCTCTTCTATGACCGTGCCATTTGCATCGCGCGACTGCAGTCCGATCATTTTCCTCGCGCTTCCGTTTTCGACCTTGGCTTCATCCCAGGCGAGCAGCAGGTTCTCGTTGCCAAGCACGCAGATTTGCGGATGCGATCCCACAGAAGTGATGGCATTGCGTCCGCGAAAGCTGGAGCCTCCATCCTTCGAGCAGGAATAATAACTTCCGGCATCGGTTCCGCCCGTGTACCATGCAAAGTGAAGTCCATTTGAATTTTCCGCCATTGCGGGACCTGTGTGGGGACAACCATTGATCATCCAGTTGTCATCACTGATCTTCTTTGCTTCGGAGAAGGTTTGCCCGCCATCGCTTGAAACAATGTGCACCATATCGCGAACGGTTTGTTGAATGCCGCGGTAGATGACGTGAATATTTTTCTTCTCGTCAACCAGTATTCCGGTCCTGCAACAAGGACAAGCAGGTTCGCTGATCTTTCTTGGTTTCTGAAAGCCTTCGTTTCCTTTTGTGGATGCAAAGAATACCGCGGAGCCATCACCTTCGACCGACTTTCGATTGTCGAGCCAAATGATGCCGACTTCTCCATCTGGAAGCAAGGTAACATCGAAATAGCGTTGATCGTAAGCCGAACTATCCTGCACCAGGGGAACAGGGTTTTTCCAGGTTTGTCCGTCATCGAAGGATTGAGAATAGAAGATCAATCCCGAGTATTTGTTTGCGGGGTTCGGATTTGCAATTCCCCAAATCGCCATAATCTCGCCGGAAGGCTTGAAGATGATCTTCGGAAGGTTCTCGCCGTGGGGTTGAACATTGCTAGTATGAGGAACAGCGATTGTCTTTGAGAATTTCTTTCCGTCGCTTGTTTTTGCGAAACAGAATTGAAGGCTGCTATCTTCGATCATCCGCACCCAGCTAATGACTGCGATTCCTTGTGCGTCTCTTGTGAAGTACGGACTCATGCCTTGAATGCTGTCAACCTTCACTTCTTCTATCTGAGTCGACTCGACTCGCTGGTAACTGCATGAGCAGATCACTATTTCGATTGCGAGCATATATGTCAAGTATTTCATTTCTTCTTCTTTATTAGTTCCGCAAGATCATAGGAAATTCCTGCGTTGAAATTGATTGGTTCACCAGGCTGATAGCTGTATCCGAATGCACTTTTCGAAGTGATGTATGAATAGTAGCGGTCGGTCAGGTTCATCACATTCAGCCAGACCCCGAATCCTTTGTTCTCGTATCCTATTCTTAGATTGAACACATCGTATCCTTCGTATTTTGAAGAGTTCAGAGGATCGACGAAATAACTTCCGATGTGTTGCCATTCGATTCCCAGCCTTAGCCCTTGAAGAAACTCAGGACGGAACCATGCCTCTGCATTCATGATCCATCTTGGCGCATTGTTCATTTCTCTGCCGCTATAGCTAGTTCCCTTCTCTACGAAATCAATGAACTTATGAAGGCTATAGGCGCCACTCAGCCTTAATGAAACCGGTTTCACAGGAGTGGCGTTAATTCCGAATTCGATTCCGCGGTGCAATGTTCTTCCAGTGTTCTGATTCTCAAATGAGCCATCATCAAGTTTCACGGAAATGATTTCGTTTGTTCCTGCGAGACTGTATGCACTTGCATCCAAAGAAAGTTTATCCTTTTTGATCTCTATCCATCCTCCCACTTCGTAATTGCGGAATACAGCCGGCTCCAGTGTTGGCGTCTTCACTCCTGTATAGAGCTCGGAGACCTGTGGCGGCACGAAGCCTTCGCTGTAGTTGGCGTAGAAGCCTGTGCGAGTCGTGAAGTTGTACGTGAATCCGATTTTCGGACTGATCCTCCGGAAATCATTCTTCATATCCGGCGAGCCGCTAAACGAGGATGATGGAAGGTGATTGTCGAAGTCGTAGTGAAACAAGTCGTACCTCAGCGATGCCACGACTCTGAGATTCTCCATTGGGTTGAATTCAAAATTCAGGAAAGCCGCATAGTTGTTGAGTTTGGTGGAATAGTTAGAAAGCAGGCTGTCTGTCGATTCGTATTCCGTATACTTGCCACTCGTGCTGTCTTTTTTAATAAGGATGTAATTCGCTTTGAAATCTGAAGGACTTAAGTCAAGGTTGAATCCACCAATGAGTACAGCCTTCTTCCAGTCCAATTGCTGCCGGTGCTGCGCGATGAAGGCAAATGACCGGAATCCATTTGAGTTCTCCTCTCCATGCGCGAGGTCTTTCTTCCCAGTGAAGACGCCATTCACCCTGCGATAATCATCTTTTACGCGGTATGCGGGATTCTGGTCAATCGTATTGTCTCTGAAGAGTGCAGTGAATGTTGACTTCGCAGTCTCGTTCCAGCGATGAGTGAGAGTGGAATGATATCTTACTGCGTTCACGTTTCGGTACGTGAAGCTATGCCTGTTAGAAAAGCTGTGGTTGGCAAACATCAGGCTATCGATTGTGCCTGACATGTCGCTTTTATAATCGAGATAGGTGAGGGAGTTAGTAAGATGCGTTTTGTCGGAGAATCTATAATCTATTCTCGCGGTAAATGTTCCTTTCTGAAAATCGCTGTACTCGAGATAGCCGTTCGATCTTTCGGCATAGTATCCGCTGAGCAGGAATCCCCATTTACCTGACGAAATGCTGCTCACGAGATCTGTACGCCTGTAGCCGATATTGTTTCTCTGTACAGAGAATTTCAACACAGGCACGGCGGTTGGCGCTGCGCTAATGAAGTTTACAACACCTCCGATGGCTTCGCTTCCGTAGAGGGAAGAGGCCGGTCCTTTTATTACCTCAATGCTCTTCGTTGCGGCCATGTTCATTTCAAGTAGTGCGTTGTGATTGTAAAGTCCTGTGGTGCGAATGGGAATTCCATCCTGGAGGTAAAGAAACAATCCCTTCGTCGTCATTGGCTGGCGTATGCTCATTTGGTGTTGTTCATTGCCCAGGCTCACCATGTTCACGCCGCTGATTTTGTTCAGCACTTCATCTGCACGCGTGGGTTTTGTGGATTGTATTGTTCTGTTAGTAATGGTTGAGATGGCTACTGGCGCCTCGTGACGCTTCGCGCCTTCACCACGATTTGCAGAGAGAACGAATTCCTGTAGTTGTGTGATCATTCCCTGGAGCGCGATCACCTGCGCTTCGGGAATTATCGGTATGGGTTGCGAGAGATATCCGACGGAGGTAACTGAAAGGTCTCTACAATCAGTGCATTTAAGTTCGAACTCGCCAGCTTCATTCGTCAGGCAGCCGCAGGTGCAGTTGGCCTTGCTGCATTTTATGGAAGCGCCGGCGACGGGTTCTTTCGTATTCGCGTCGATTATCTTTCCCCTTACAGTGGTTTGGGCATGCGACTCCATTCCGGCAAGTAATGCCATGAAGGAAAGGAGGATGCAAAATAATTTTGACATAATCCTCATTCTGTTGATCAATTGTAAATAGGGTTGAGCACGGATCAGCAGTTCGTGATCCGTCACATCATTTCATTCACTCAGGAGAATGAAGGGGGATGAAAGATATCGCGTGAGGCGCCAATGATAATTTGTGGCGCCGGTGTTAGATTGAATGCGGGTTTGAGATTTTCCTTCGAATAATCGAGAGTAGTGTAAAACGATTTGGATGAGATTACCTCGTGCTTATTCTCTGCTTTTCGTTCAGGATTTTGGCGATCCTTCTTCTCCTCTTCCTTTAGCTTCTTCATCATCTGGCACTTTCCTTTGCACTTCATTTCAGGCACTTCCTTGTTCTCGCAATTCTTCGCAAAGGCTGAAGTGTTCACATAATAATCCATTACGATGAAGGTCCTGTGGAAGGATTGTGCCGCGAAAGCGAGAATCAGAAATATCGTGAATGCCTGTCGCATTTGTTTTTCATTGCTAAGCGCAATGAGGTTATTCGGAATACAAAGATAGTCCCTGTTCGTTCTATTTGGATGATTTAGGTCATGTACAGAGTTGATTAACCAGCGCAAATTAATTCTGGGCGGCAGGAATTCTTGTAACCAAATCCGGTCAAGGCTACTCACAAAAAAAGGCATGGATAAACCATGCCTTGTCAAAAACATTTTATTGTTATCAATTCCTGGCCGGACTCAACTTGTTCTTAATGAATCCTACAATAGAAGTCAGGATTGCACCACCTGCCACACCTCCGGCTGCATTTGCGGCGATGCTGCTTAGGTCTGTGCCGTTAGCCAGATTCGTGAGAGAACCCAGGCCTGTTCCTCCAAGCCAACCGCCGATTAATCCAATAATGGAATTCAGAATCGGTCCCATGCTCAATTTTTTAAGTAATCCTCCTGCTGCATTTCCTCCAACCAGGCCGGAAATGAGATTAATGATTAACTGTTGCATAGTACATGTTTTGGTTTGAAATGTGATTCCTCGGAGAAGATAGTAAAAAAATAGTTAATTCTTCAATATAATGTATGGCAATGTTGCAGGCTCATTGGAAGGATCACATGAATTTCGTTAATTCGTTAGATTACTGCCGGATTCTGAGTGAACAAGTGTCGCTCGAGGTTGTTAATGACTTCCATTCTCGGCTTTAATTTGTATTTTTGTGATATGACAGGTTTAGAAAAAAATATCGTTCATTTTTCGCCAAAGGCGCATGTCGTGCTCGACTTGAGCGATGATTTCACCTGCTCATTTCCCGAATTCATCCCTTTTTGTCACCATCTGTATTTCTATTCCAGCATTAAAGTCTTTAATAAGCTGGCCCAAGCCTGATCTTCCCGGCTTGGGGTAACCTGCAATTTATTTCAATCAGGATCCTGGTCATTACCGGGAATGCCTTGCATATTGTAACACTGGTTGCGCAGGTAACCTGGAGCTACATACAAATATTTTAAACCAACGATAAAAACTGGAGCCCGTTTTTAATTCTTAAAACTGTCAACTATGAAACGAAGTCAGGGACGCGTTTCGGTGAGTATGATAATAGTGACCGCCATCCTCACACTGAATGCGATCGTCTTATTGGCTGGTTATTCAATCCATCAAGCCAATTATTGGTGGTTAATCTTCACACTTCCTTTGTTGCTGATTGCATTGCATGATGTGATTCAGACAAAGCACGCAATCGTGAAGAACTACCCTGTTATCGGTCACCTGCGCTACCTGTTTGAAGCGATCAGGCCGGAGATGCGTCAGTACTTTTTCGAGTCTGATCTCGATGGACGACCATTCAACAGGCGACAGCGTTCGATTGTGTACCAGCGTGCGAAGAATGAGAAACAAACCGTCGCGTTTGGCATGCAGGCGAACCCAACTGCACCGGGATATGAATGGGTAGCTCATTCAGTATATCCAGTGAAGATTGATGACAAGGATCTGAGAGTGTGGGTGGGCAACAAGCAGTGCAGTCAGCCATATCATGCCAGCATTTTCAACATTGGTGGCATGAGCTACGGTGCACTCAGTAAGACGGCCATACTTGCGCTGAATGAAGGCGCTAAACTCGGAGGGTTTGCGCACAACACCGGCGAAGGAGGCATTAGCGATTATCACCTCAAGGGTGGAGACCTGATCTGGCAGATCGGCACCGGTTATTTTGGTTGCCGTGATGAGAACGGAAGATTCAGCCCTGTGAATTACAGGAAGAATGCCCTTCGTCCGGAGGTGAAGATGATCGAATTGAAGCTCTCGCAAGGTGCAAAGCCGGGACATGGCGGTATTCTGCCAGGTTCGAAAAACACGCCGGAGATCGCTGCTATCAGAATGGTGAAGCCAGGAACTACAGTCCATTCACCAACGAGTCATGCGGAGTTTGATACTCCAGAAGGATTGGTGCGATTTCTCAAGATGTTGCGCGACCTGAGTGATGGAAAGCCTGTAGGGTTTAAGATCTGTATCGGAGACAAGCAGGAGTTTATCGATATCTGCCAGGCGATCAGAGTGACAGGCATCATTCCCGATTTTATCTCCATCGACGGAGCTGAAGGAGGTACTGGTGCGGCGCCGCTCGAGTTTACAGACTATCTCGGTATGCCTTTGTACGATGCGTTAGCATTTGTGAAAGAAACACTGGTTGATTTCGGTCTGTTCAACGACATCAAAGTGTTTGCTGCAGGAAAGATCATCACCGGCTTCGACATTCTGAAGGTGATGTCGCTCGGAGCGTCTGCATGTTACAGCGCGAGAGGAATGATGATGGCGCTCGGGTGCATCCAGGCATTGGTTTGCGACAGTGGAAGGTGTCCGGTTGGTGTAGCCACGCAGGACCCAAGGCGATACAAGGGACTTGATCCGGCAGACAAGCGTGTGAGGGTTGCCAACTTCCATGCAAAGACCATCGAAGCAACGAGGGAGCTGATGGAGGGCTGTGGGTTCAAGTCGGTTGAAGACATTCAACCGCGGAAATTCTTCCGACGAATTAATGAGTCGGAGACGAAGAGTTTCGACGAAATATATTTCCCAACGTTGAAGAAAGCGCTGAGGAAAAAGATTCATTCACTTTTAAATTAAGAATTATGAAAACTAAAGAAAGATTGATCCTCTCGAAAGAGGACTTCGACATAATTATGGTAAACATCAAGGGTGCGGGTAAGAGAACGGGTTTCAGCCAACAGGAGGCAGATGAACTCGAGGAGGAGTTGAAGGGCGCGAAGATCGTGAGCAACGATGAGTTTCCTCCGGATGTGGTGCGCCTGAACTCTGTAGTAACTGTAAAGGAAGAGGTAGGAGGAAAAGTGTTGAAGATAACATTGGTTCCACCGCCGAAAGCGGATATCAAGAAGATGCACATTTCCGTGTTATCGCCGATTGGTACCGCGCTGATAGGATACAGGAAGGGAAGTCGTGTGAGCTGGAAAGTTCCAGCGGGGCAGAAGACCTTCACGATCCTTGATGTTGAGAACAATTTTCCGTAACTAAAAATTTTTTGAAGACATGATGATAATCTTATTCCTGCTGGCAATACCGGCGGGATATGGAATTTTTTATTTATTCACCCGACTCGCGAAGGATAGTGTGGAGGGAAGAAAGAACAGGGACCTTGCAGGTGCTTTTAACAAGAAGGTGCTTCAGCACCGCATGTTCATAGAGCACCGCGAGATTCTCAATGATATTGTGATTGCAATGGACAGGAGAACGCAGCAATTGCTGATAGTTGACCACAGTGGAACTTTACACAAGGAAATTTGTATACCTCTTGAGGCGATCATGGAATCGAGGATCGTTGAAGAGAGAAATGAAGATGGAATGATTGACAGGGTTCTTTTGAAACTTACCTGTACGGCCGAGTATGGCAATCACAACATTTGCTTCTTCGATCATAATCGTGATCCGCTGCAGGAATTGCTTGCGCTTTCCAGGAAGGCACATTACTGGAAAGGAAGGATTGAAATGGGCAGAAAACAAAGCAGGTGGTATCCTGAAACAGAGTATGTACTGTAAGAAAAAAATGCAGTGCGCAATGTGATGTTGTAAGAGAGATTCATTGAGTTTGGATGGGCGGACTGCAGATGTGGGGCTGGTATTATTTAATCTCAAATTGAATCGCAATGATGAAAACGATGCCGCGAAGGCTTAAAGTTGTAAAGGAAGAGTATGAGCTGTTGAAATCATATGTTTCGGCCCACAGGCTTCCGCCGGGAGATGAGAAGAATAAATCATGGTTGGATGAGGAAGATGGAGTGGAGCTGATTGATGAGGAAGATTTCCCCTGGGAGGCCGTCCGCCTCGACTC
>CBINHQ010000079.1:0-8417 GCA_966250475.1 uncultured Chitinophagaceae bacterium | reverse complement strand
CCTGGGTGGACATTACGAGGAGCTTTTCTCCCTTATCATTCTTTACCTGCAACATGTTTCCCGCGAAATGATTCATCTGGTCGAACGAGATCTCAACGATCTCCTTGCCGCTATGCCTGATAACATCAATCACACCCTTTCTTTCGCTTTCGTTGGTGATTGACTCTAGGCAGATGACAACGTATCTGTCACCCACGCACATCATCACGTTAGTATGATAGATATCCTTGCCCTTCGCATCCTTTGCTCCAAAGAATACGGGCTTGTACGCCGTGCGGCCGCAGAACTCTAGTAATACTCTCTCGCTGGTGCGGGGTGATATACACGCGTATGCAAGTTTACGTTCCCTGTCCAGCACCATGCTTCCTGTTCCCTCGAGGAACTTACCTTCATTCTCGAATGAAGTGAGATCAATTTTCTGGCTAACCTTAAATCTCGATTCAACCGCATCCAACACTTGCTGCTTACGTTCAGCTCTTCGGTTCTCGGCATACATCGGGTACAGCACGAGCGTGCCATCATGATGAAAGGAGACCCAGTTGTTGGGAAATATGGAATCAGGTGTGTGAGGCGAAGGCGTATCATCCACCACCATCACATCTACTCCATTGCTGCGAAGTACATTCACAAAGTCTTCAAACTCCTTCAACGCCTGTTTGTGGACATCATTTTCTTTATCCCTTACCTGGAAGGCATTATTCACTGCCGTCTCTTCATTGAAACCGAAATTGACGGGTCGAATCATCAGGAGATGTGAAGTTGTTTGCATAGGCAAAGTTTAATCGATTTCATCTCTCAGAAGGGGCATGCTCATGCAATGGAAACCGCCCCTCGCTCTCGACAATTCCGCGGAAGGAATGGTGATCAGCGTATCCTTCATATCCTCGAACCTTATTCTGTCATTCTCGAGGTCGTCAACCAGGTCGATGGCAGAAACAATCTTGAAGCCGGCATTGCGAAATGCATCGAGCGTCTTATCATTGCGATCGTATCCCAACACCACACCTTCCTTCAACGCAAGAAGGTTGCAGGAGTCAGTCCATTGCTCGCGTGCATCGAAAGGAAATTCGTTGTTGCCTGAGTAAATAATCTTGACCTTTTCTTCTGATTCAAGATCATTCTCGCTGATATCGATCAGTAATTCTTCAAGGCTGTCGAAGTATTTGGGATCGGAAGGATCCTTCCTCTTGAATTGAATGATCTTCATCTTCTCATCCTTCTTTGGTCCTTCGAGTGCTTTCTGAATGGCATCGGCATCTTCCTTCTTTATCGTTTTCTTGGAGAAATTTCCAAGCATTACCCAAACGTTGCGCTTCACCTGGGTGAACACGGTATCGATATGCATGTAGTCCCTCTTCTTGGGAATCTTAATCACAGTAATCTTCTTCATCAGCGCCTTCTCGAAGAGAATGTTGATGACGAGATGCGCAGCCTCCATTGAAGTACGCTCGCTCACACCAATCAGCAGGTGGTCGGGACTCACAACCATTATGTCGCCACCCTCGAGTGTCACCTTGCGGTCATCGCCATCCTTGGGCAGAAGGAAATGATGCGAGGTGTCGGGAAGCTCAATGATATTCTCTCTGTATTGCGCGAATATGGGATGGTTGAAGAAGATGTATTTTACCAGCAATGCCTCTCTCGTTCTCGCCTTCTTCGCGGGTTTGTTTAAGAGAATGTGGTCGTTGATCACAATGCCGATGTCGCGTGTGAAGATTAGATTTGGCACAGGCGGAAACAGCATTACCGATTCGTTGAGTGAACCGGTGATGAATATCTTGGCCAGTTGCACGCCTGAATAATTACTCAACTCCTGCTGTGTGGCATAGGAACAATTCTCGATGGCGCAAACAGAAGCGATCAGCTTTAATCTGATCTCATGGTCTTCCAGGATCTCTCCAAGCAGGAATTCGAGTTCCACCACGCGGTCGGAGCGGTAGAAGTCGGGATGGCCGGGCTTGTAGAAGCTGTAATTATTTTTCTTGTCATCAACTTCGGCAAGCCTGCCTTTGATCTTATCGGGGTCAGTGAAGTAAAGGAGGAGCTTTGTGTAGTAATCGTATTCTTTACGACGGATTGTTTCAAGGTGCACGATGTCTTCGAAGAGCCAGTCCTGGGCCTTGCTCGGAACAACTTTGCCGAGGCCACTGTCGGGACTGTGAACAAGTAATCGTCGTAATCGTCCTATTTCCGAGCCTACAGATATTTTAGTACTATTCTTTCCCATAGTGTGCTTTTAGATCAAACAATCGATGCAGGTGGAAAGTTGGCGCAGGGCCGCGCTATTAACACGCAGGGTAAATAGTTACCATGTCTGCTGTTGGTAATTGCTGCAATCGTTTCACTCAAAAATAAGCCTGTTTAATCAAATTGGCAATTAAACAGCCTTCCCTTTACGTGAAGCAGGTCGCCTCTTATGTGAACGGTAATGCTTATTCATGCAAGGCCAGTACCGGGAGCGAGCTCTGGTAAGCCAGGCGCTTGGTATTGCTGGTCTTGAACAACTTTGAAATGAGGTTTTGACCTTTATGAATTACGATGATCAGGTCGATATCCTTGTCCTTCGCAAACATGTTGATGGATTCATCCACTTCGTAAAGCCCGAGGAAGTAGAATTCAGGATTAAACTCATCGAACATTTGCTTCAGTTGCATTTTCTCCTGCTGGTATTCATCCGTGAGCGCCACGTAATGGTTGCTATCCACATTCACCACATGCAGTTGAGGACGGAAGGCCTGGAGGATATTCCTGATGGGTTCCGAAGGCGTAGTTGACCTTGTGTTCTTGAAATCGGAAGCCAGCAATGCATTTTTTATTCCCTGGAACTTCGCGGCCTGGGGCACGATCAGCACGGGCGCAGATTTCTTGGCAACCATCTTGAGCGTGTTGCTGCCAATGAAGGTCTGTCCCAGCGCAGACCTTCCGGTGATACCCATGATGATGAGGTCGGCCTTTTGATGGCGCGCGAGTTTATCCAGTTCCTCAATGAAATCATCCCCTTGTTCTGCAAGTACGGAAACCCTTACATAGTTTTTGTCCCTGAACTCCTGTGCCAGTTTGGACAAGCGGTCATTTGCGTCCTGGGCTTGCGAAGCCTTTTCGTAAACGTGATGCAGGATAATATTGGCTTCATATAGTCCTTGTACCATGGCTGCCCCATACCGGGCGGCATTTAAAGAAGTCTCGGAAAAGTCAACCGGGATGATAACATTTTTCATGACGCTATTTTTAGATAGCGACAAAGAAAAGGAGAAATTGTTTAATTATCTAATCGGACGATTTTGCGATTTGCTAATTACTTACAAGGCTCCTGAACTTTTCGATATTCTCCACGCTTTCGAACTTAATCGGGATATCACGTGAGAATCCAGCCCTGGAAACCCTGGCAATGCCATCGATTCGAATTCGGGCCTCTTTTTTATTGAAAAGGTCGCGCTGGTTCTTGATCGCGCCGATCATGTCCATCTTGACAATTGCCGGAACGACGAATTCAGCGCGCTTATTCACTTTTACCTTTTCACCGAGTTCGAAACGGCCGAAGTAGGCATCGTCGATATAGACATCACCGCGTGCTTCCGAAAGCGTCACGCCGAAACTGTTGGGATTGTAGTAAACCAGGTCAATGCCTGCCGTGGATTGCAGTAGTCCGAGTTCGATGAGCCTCACTTCGCGGATGTCGCGGTATTCCGGCTCCTTAACATTTGACGTCCCGCAGGAAGCGAGAAAAATGGCGAGGCCTAAGAATAAAGTAGAGATTACGGCTTTCATACTAAATGATTTTATTCAACAATAATATTACGGTTGAAAAGAGGAAGTATCGGGCCATTTTCCGTTAAATCCTTCCTATAAAAGAGGTTTAACAGTATGTTGATCTAAAACAGGCGGAGTTGCACATTGCTTACGCGCACGGCACGGGCCGTGGCCGGAAGTCCAGTTTGTGTGAAGTTTCCATCGAGGGTGTAGACGGGCGATTCCTTATAACGTGACGCCACGTGAATGAGGGTACCATTAGCATGAGGACGAAACAAGTCATCCACCACTTCGGGCCGGTTGTTGTTTTTTGAAAGATGTGAAAGCAGCAGGTGGCTAAGCGCGGGTCCACGGTGCGAGAGGAAGAGTTCGAGCGCCTGAGTGTTTGAAAGATGTCCTTTGTTGCCGCTGATTCTCTTCTTCAGATGAGGAGGATAGTTTCCATTGGCAAGCATCTGCTCACAATAATTTGACTCAAGGAATACCGCGTTACATTCGGAGAAATGCTGCCTCACGTAAGAACAGGGAGAACCAATGTCTGTAAACACGCCGACACTTACCGAATCGCCATAGACCATGAAACTATGCGGGTCGATGGCATCGTGCAACTTGGGAAAAGGTTTTACCTGCAACGAACCAACGGATATCATTTCATCAGGAGTGAAGTATCTTACCAATTCTGACTGGATGGGAAGATTGCAACTACGGTAGGTTGCGGTGCTGAAGTAAACAGGAAGCTGAAACTTCTTGGCAAGTCCGGGAACACCAGAGATATGATCTGAATGTTCGTGCGAAACGAAGATTGCGCGAATGGAAGAAATGGAGAGACCGGCGCGTTCCATTCGCTTAACTGTCTCGCGGCAGGAGAGGCCTGCATCTACGAGAATGGCATCGCTTTCGGTACCGATATAATAACAGTTGGCATTGCTGCCGGAATTAAGGGAGGAGATCGAAAGGGCCATGCGCGAAATTAGACAATTAAGGAATTGCCTGTTCAGCTAAGGTTGATCATTGGTATGATTCCAAACCAGAATATGAAGGTCAATGCAGCCACCAGCAAGCCATCGATGCGTTGAGGCGGATTTGGATTTCGCATGAATTTGATGAGAAGATAACCGAGAAGCATGGCGTGGGGGATGACTGGAATCAAAATTCCATTGAATGCGCCGGGAAGTACCTCAAGAAGGTTGAAGAGCGCCACAGTACAAAGTGCGAGTGCCGTACTGAACAGCGCGATGCCTGCAGCCCTTTTCTTTCCAAATCTTACGGCAAGTGTGCGTTTGCCTACGGCCTTATCCGCCTCGTAATCGGGTACACCTGCGAGGATGATGGATGGAAGCACGGCGAGGAAGAGCGGTAATCCGAGCCAGAGACTCGAATAATCGGAAGGCGCACCGCCCTGGAACATGTAGCCGCAAATGATCACGGCGAAACTATGCGTGATTCCAACAGTGATTTCGCCGAGTCCGCGATACGAAAGTTTCACTGGCGGAACGGTGTAACCCAATGCGAGGACGAACAAACCACCGCAAACCACGATTGTATTAGCGAAGGAAATTTTTGCGAGAGATAGCAATGCAAACAATACTCCGAACGAAAGACCCAACACAAGCACAATGCCTGTTCTTACCTGACGAAAATCCAACAGGCTTTCAACCAACACTCTGGAGCCACCTGTGAACGGACTGAAGAATCGATTCTGCCTGTCGCTTGCGAAGTCGAAATAATCATTCGAAAGAACCGTAGCGACCTCGAGCAGGAAGAGCCATGCATACCCGAGCCAGAAGATGAGCGGATCGAATCCATATCCTGCTGATTCTGCAGCATACGCACCCATGGTGTATGCGATGAAGCTCATGGGATAGAATTGCAGCCTGATTGCCTTCAGCCAGTTCATGACCGGAATAGAAATTCTCTTCATTGCAGGCAGGCTTCCCTTGCCGATTTTCAATCCTTCCAATCTCACTCTTTCTATCCATTCCTTTCGTATTTCCGTTGTCGATCCTCTCACGATGCCAAGACGGATAGTCTTCCTCATGGTGAAGCCGCAGAAACCCAGCGTCGCCTTTCGCATTGCCCGATGTCCCGGTGAACCGTAAATGAAGCGGTAGACAAATGCCGGAGTATCCATTGTGGTGATGAGTTGCGCCGTCTTTCCCCGAAGCAAAGGCTCGTAACCGGTGCCGCCTTCAATCTCGCGGAATGCAAATCCTGCAACAAAAACACGATCGATGAATGACTTCAGTAAGGCAGGCATAGTTCCCCACCATGTGGGATAAACAAACACAAGATGATCAGCCTTCGCAATCTGTTGCCTTGCTTCAATGATGCAATCCTCATCGGGTTGCTCATGCGTATGCTGATAACTCACATCCCGATCGAAGTCCAACTCACGAACATTTATTCTTATCACCTCCGCGCCGGATTCACGAGCTCCTTCAGTGTATGAGTCGACCAGTGCATCGGAGAGGCTTCCTTCCCGCGGATGACCATTGATTACAAGTACTCTCATTGGATTTACAGTTGGTGTAATGGGTATGTTGGTATGTCTTTGTTTGGCAAAACGCTTTCGATGCAATCATTAATTGCCGATTTAAACCTTCTTGGATTTTTACTGAGCGTCTTTCCCTCAATTCGCCTTCTTTGCCGGTTGTATAAACCACGTTAGAATTAGTTAATTTGGAATTTGCCTTCAATAAATCCTTCAAATGGTCCCAGGGGGAGGTGCTGTTAAGTTTTGAAATTTCCATTAGAAGAGTATAGATGAATATTGAGTTTATGAAACTGGTTATTTTATTATTGTTTTTCATTTAACCAAAATCCCGCCAGTTCCAATTTTGATTTTGACATATTGATTGAAAGGAATCACAGGAATTTGATTTCAAGTTGGTTGTGAGTAATGGCGAAATGGAATTAGCGACAGGAGGTAATGTAATTTGTGGGGCAATTGTTTTCCCCGTTTTTTCCTCCTGTTTTTCCGGTGAAAAAATCAGGTAAGTATGTCTGAAATCCCATGGTTTTAGAATGAGGTTGAAATAGTATTGCAGAAGGATCGGTCTGATAGCTGTACGGAAATTGAATTGCCTAACAACTGAAGGGTGGGTGGCGATTGTCGGGGCGGGAGCCTGGGAAATTGCGATGGGCTGAAATCGTAACAGGGATTTCATGTCTGATCCTATACTGATGGCAGGTTGGAAGGTGGGGGAGGGGAGGGCCCACTGGGCCTCATTTCTCACTTGAATTTCCCCGGGACCAACTCCCCCAACTGTATTCCGTCCAATCCAGCTCCCTTACCTCAAAACCCTTCCTCACATCAACTTCTCCTTCCTCAACAATTTTTCCCGCTTTTATTCTGATGCATCAACTTGAAGCATAAACTGACCGAATTATCCAATTCGCCATTAACGGTGGATTGTCGCCCCCTTCACGGCAAAACCTGTCTGGAAATAAAATGACCGTTGTGCAATTGAATTATCAAATAATAAGTTTCCGAAAGTCATTTTGATCTGTCCTCACTCCGGTCTCACTAATATTTATTCCGTCAGGTTACAATAGTTTGGGTTGATGATGTTAGAAGTACATCAAACTTCTAACTTTGCCAATTAAACACTTTCAGCATATGCGTAGATCCGTTATCACCGGCAGTGGTAGTTACATTCCTGCAATTCGCCAGACCAATGCTGACTTTGCAAGCCATCGTTTCTATGCGGAGAACCACGAACCTATCGCCACACCTCCCGGTGAAATAGTGGAGAAGTTTCAACAGATCACCGGGATCAGGGAAAGAAGATACCTGCCGAATGAACTGAACACTTCCGACATCGCTGCCATCGCCGCGAGGGAAGCAATCGTGGACAGCAAGACAGATCCCGAAACAATTGATCAGATTATTGTGGCGCACAACTTCGGAAATGTTATTAGCAAGACCATCCAGACAGATGCGGTGCCTTCAATTGCAAATCGCGTGAAGCATTTGATCGGAATAAAAAATCCCGCTTGTATCGCATACGACATTCTCTTCGGATGTCCCGGCTGGGTGCAGGCGGTGATACAGTCAGAAGCATACTTCAAAGCAGGAATGGCGAAGAAGGCTGTGCTTGTAGGGGCGGAGACCCTTTCGAGGGTGATCGACATGTATGACCGCGACAGCATGATCTTCTCCGACGGTGCGGGCGCCTGCGTGCTCGAATACAAAGAGGTTGCTGAGGATGGTCCGGGCATACTCGGCACATCCGCCTTATCCCACAGCATGGAAGAGGCTTACTACATAAACATGGAGAAGTCGTACCATCCCGGTGGCGATCCTTCCGTGAGGTACATCAAGATGAAGGGAAGAAAAGTGTACGAGTACGCGATGAAGTATGTGCCTTCGGCTATGAAGGACTGCCTCGATAGGAGTGGAGTAGGCATCGAACAGGTGAAGAAGATCATCATTCACCAGGCCAACGAGAAAATGGATGAAGGAATAGTGAACAGGCTGTACAAATTATATGGCATGAGAAGCGCTCCGGATAAGATCATGCCGATGAGCATTCACTGGCTCGGCAACAGTTCAGTCGCGACCGAGCCAACGCTGTACGACCTCGTGAAAAAGGGAAAGATGGAGGATCACCAGATTAATCCAGGCGACCTCATCCTGTTCGCCTCGGTAGGTGAGGTAATGAATG
>CBINHQ010000078.1:0-8422 GCA_966250475.1 uncultured Chitinophagaceae bacterium | reverse complement strand
AATTGTGCTGCTGGTTACCTATTGCGAACCCGGATTAAAGGGTGACACCGCAACCCGTACACTGAAGCCCGCAACCCTCGAAACAGGCGCCACCGTTGGAGTGCCCCTGTTCGTGAATGAAGGCGAACTCATCCGCATCAACACAAAAACGGGTGAATACGTAGAAAGAGTGAAGGAATAATCCCTGTGCATATGTGGCTTTATTGCCTATCTTAGTTAGTGAATTGAAACATCAAGCTGTAAACCCCAAACTTCACCAAAACCCGCCTGTTAAATTGAAAAACATGGACTTTAAGCAAATCCAGGAGTTGATCAAGATGATCAACAAATCGAATATTGGCGAATTGACTATTGAGCAGAAAGATTTCAGGGTTACCATTAAGCAAAAAGAAGAGCACGTTACCCAGGTAGTTTCAGCGGCGACTGCTGCTGCAGCTCCCCAGTATACGCCTCCGCCTCCGGCAGCAAAGCAGGATTCATCTGCTCCTTCCTCGCCAAAGGCAAAGGAAAACGAAACTCCTTCTAACCTTGTTACGGTGAAGAGCCCCATGATCGGCACCTTCTACCGTCGCTCAGCACCCGACAAACCCAACCTGGTTGAGGTGGGCGATGAGATCACTCCCGGCAAAGTAGTTTGCATCATCGAAGCAATGAAACTCTTCAACGAGATAGAAAGCGAAGTGAAGGGCCGCATCGTGAAAGTATTGGTTGAAGATGCATCGCCGGTTGAATACGACCAGCCGCTGTTCCTGGTTGAACCCAGCTAGTTCGCTAACCTTATCCTTTAAGGAATGAAGGGCGAAGTCGCAGCGATTGTCTTTCGACACTATCTCCCTTTCACTCCCTAATATCTATCCTTCAAATTAAACAACTAATGTTGAAAAAGATATTGATTGCAAACCGAGGTGAGATCGCACTCCGTGTAATCAGAACATGCAGGGAGATGGGTATCAAAACGGTTGCAGTGTACTCAACGGCTGATCGTGACAGCCTTCACGTGAAGTTCGCAGATGAAGCCGTTTGCATAGGAAAGCCTCAAAGCAATGATTCATATCTGAACATTCCCCACATCATGGCCGCGGTGGAAATCACCAACGCCGATGCCATCCATCCTGGTTATGGCTTCCTCGCAGAGAATGCCAAGTTTGCGCGTATCTGCAACGACCATGGCATCAAATTCATTGGCCCCACTTCCGAGATGATCAGCTCAATGGGGGATAAGATCACTGCGAAAGAAACCATGATCAAGGCAGGCGTTCCTGTTGTACCAGGAGGCGAAGGTTTGCTCAGCAGTCTCGATGAAGCAAGAAGTCTCGCCAAAGACATGGGCTATCCCGTAATACTCAAAGCAACTGCCGGGGGTGGTGGTAAAGGAATGCGCATCGTTTGGGAAGATGCAGAAATGGAACGCGCCTACAACACTGCCAAGGCCGAAGCTGCCGCCGCGTTTAAGAACGATGGCATCTACATGGAGAAATTCGTGGAAGAACCACGCCACATAGAGATTCAGGTTGCAGGCGATCAATACGGTAATGTTTGTCACCTCAGCGAACGCGACTGTTCCATTCAGCGTCGTCACCAGAAATTGGTTGAAGAATCTCCTTCACCCTTCATGACTGAAAAACTCAGGTACGACATGGGTGAAGCTGCGAAGAAGGCTGCCGCTGCGATCAACTACGAAAGCGTTGGTACAATTGAATTCCTCGTGGATAAACATCGCAACTTCTACTTCATGGAAATGAACACGCGAATCCAGGTAGAACATTGCGTAACGGAAGAAGTAATCAATTTCGATCTCATCAAAGAACAAATCAAGATCGCGATGGGAGAGAAGATCAGCGGCCAGGATTATCTTCCCCAAATGCACTCCATCGAATGTAGAATCAATGCCGAAGATCCCTACAACGATTTTCGTCCTTCACCCGGAAAGATCACCGTTCTTCATCAACCCGGCGGTCACGGCGTGCGCGTGGACAGCCACGTGTATTCAGGATATGTGATTCCTCCTTATTACGATTCAATGATCGGTAAGTTGATCACTGTTGCTCAAACACGCCAGGAAGCCATCAACACGATGCACAGGGCTTTGAGTGAATACGTGATCGAAGGAGTGAAGACAACGATTCCTTTCCATTTGCAATTGATGAAGGATGAGCGTTTCCTCTCGGGCGACTTCAACACCAAGTTCCTCGACAACTTCGAATTAAAATAATTATCTAATTTGCTAATTAGCGTTTCACTAATTAACAAATTATCTCATTAGCTCATCTCCTCTCATAAAGAAAGTTGAGGTCTCGGATATCATCACCGAAACCAGCGATGCGAAGACCTTTGTGTTGCGACCCCTCGAAGGATGGAAGCCCGAGTATCATGCAGGTCAGTTCATGACCTTTCTCTTTCCGGCAATCAGCGGTGACAAGCGCAGGTCCTATTCCATCTCATCTTCTCCCGCACTCGATGAACCACTCGCCGTGACGGTGAAGCGAATTCCAAACGGAGAGTTCTCGCGAAGAATAGTTGGTGAAACCAGGGTGGGAGATACCTGGCTCACTACAGGAGTAAGCGGTTTCTTCAAATTGCCTCAAGATCCTGATGCTATCCCGCAGTATTTCTTCCTCATGGCAGGCTCGGGAATCACTCCCGGCTATTCTCTCATCAAGACACTACTCGCCATAACCAAGGCGCGCATCGTACTCGTTTACAGCAATCGCTCGGAGCGCGATGCGATCTTTCTAAAACAACTGCGTGACCTTTCGGAAAAGCATGCAGATCGTTTCAAACTTCATTTGCTCTTCAGCACGAGTAAAGACTTGGTTTATTCAAGAATGAGCAACTTCCGGCTCATCCAGATAGTGGAACAATATCTCGAAGTGAACCGCGAAGATGCCCTCTTCTATGTCTGCGGCCCTCTTACTTACATGCAGATGGTCATCATTTCCCTGATTGCCGACGGAGTCCCGAAGGAAAACATCCGCACAGAAAGCTTCGACAGCACGCCGAGAAAATTCAAGAATCCTCCGCCGGCATTCACTCAGGCAAATGTGACCATCGAGATAGGAGGAGAAACCTTTCATTTCAATGTGCATCCTCCCGATACCATTCTCGCTGCTGCAAAGCGAAATCATATCCAAATGCCTTACAGTTGCGACACAGGCCGATGCGGTTCCTGCGCCGCACGATGCGTTTCGGGTAATGTGTGGATGTCGTACAACGAAGTGCTTTCCGAAGCCGAACTAACAAAAGGTATGATCCTAACCTGCACAGGTTATCCTGCCAATGACAATGATATTAGGTTGAGGTTCGACTAATGAGTAAATTAGCCCAAGCCAATCTCCCTGTCATGAAAAGATTTGTATTTCCCCTCCTTCTCATTTCGTTCAATTTTTTACATGCACAAGATGTGAAACGACTTCACAACCGCGCTATCGTTGTCGATGGACACAACGATGTTCTTTCCTCCGCCGTGCTGGAAGGCGTCGACATCTCGCATCGCATTAACAAAGGTCACAGCGACCTCGACCGTTGGAAGGATGGAGGATTAGATGTGCAGTTCTTTTCCGTGTGGACCGACAAGACTCCGCGCAACAAGGAGGGCGCATACAAAGACGCAGTGGAGGAGATCGATTCACTTCTTTCCCTCGTGCTTCGGAATCCCGGGCGTATGACACTCGCTCGAACTTACTCCGAAGTGAAGAGAGGCATCGCAGATGGTAAACTCGTTGCGCTGATCGGTGTAGAAGGTGGTCACATGATAGAGGAGGACATGACTAAACTCGATGCGCTCTACGAAATGGGCATGCGCTATCTCACCCTCACCTGGAACAACAGCACTTCATGGGCCACCAGCGCCATGGACGAGACGCTGAATGAGGATAAACTTACACACAAAGGCCTCACTGACTTTGGAAAGAACGTGGTGAGAAGGATGAACGAACTCGGCGTGATCGTGGACCTTTCGCATACCGGCGAACAGACTTTCTACGACGCTCTTGCCGTCACCTCCAAACCTGTTCTCCTTTCTCACAGTTCCGTTTGGGAGATTTGCCCCGTATTCAGAAATGTGAAAGACGATCAGATTCGCGCCGTTGCCAAGAATGGCGGCGTGATCTGCATTAATTTCTATTCCGGATTCATCAAGAAAGAATACGAGCAGCATGCGAATGAAATATCCTCCGGTCGCAAGGCATTCATGGACTCACTTGCAAGGCAAAACATCGATTCCGCCTCGATGCGTTCCATCTGGAGAGCGCATTTCCGCGAACAGATGAACAAGGTTCGGCCCACCCTATCCGATGTAGTGGATCACATCGATCACATCGTCAAACTCGTTGGCGACAAACACGTAGGCATTGGCTCCGACTTCGACGGGGTGAGTTCCCTTCCGATTGGGCTGGAAGACGTCTCTACTTACCCCGCCATCACCGCCGAATTGAAGAAGCGAGGATACTCCAACAAGTCCATCCGGAGAATACTCGGCGGTAACGTAATGCGCGTGATGAAGGCCAACTTCCGCGATTAGCCACCGTGAAAATACGGTCCGAAGAAATCTGGCACAGAATTTTACTTTCTGTATACATGGCTTCGGTAAAAAACGAATTCCTTAACCGCGACCTCAGTTGGTTAAGCTTCAACAAACGCGTGCTCATGGAAGCCGCGGATGAAACGGTGCCGCTCTTTAACCGCATTTCCTTTCTCGCAATTTTCGCTTCCAACCTCGATGAATTCTTTCGCGTACGGATGCCTTCCATCTTCGCCTTCGAAGACATCAAAGGCCGAAAGATTGGTCTGCGCGACGAATATCCCAAGGGACTACCCACACTCGTGCAGGATGTGGTGCAACATCAACTTGAAGAATTTGGAAGAATTCTTCAGCACCAGTTGCTGCCCGCCCTTCGGAGGAGTCACATTCATCTTTATTATGCTGAAGAGATTCATCCCACGCACAAAGACCTGGCGAGGGACTACTTCTTCTCGAGAGCGCTTGCATTCCTTCAACCCGTCTCGCTTCGCGCAAATCCTTCCTTCTTCCCTGAGAACAACGCGCTTTATTTTATCGTAGAGGTTAGTGAAGAAAATTCTGCGGAATCGGATTACTTCATTCTCAACATACCTTCATCTAAGTTGGAGAGATTTCACAAACTTCCGATGATTGGCGACGATCATTATTTCATGTTCCTCGACGATGTGATTCGCGAGAACCTCGATGTGGTCTTCCCAAATCGAACCATCAAAGGCGCTTGGTCCATCAAGCTCACGCGCGATGCGGAACTCAACCTCGTGGATGAATTCACCGGCGACCTGGCGGCGAAGATTGAAAGGCAGCTCACCAAGCGCGACATCGGCCCTTCAACAAGATTCCTGTTCGATCAATCGATGCCGAAAGAGCTGAAGGAATTTCTGAGAACCTATTTCTCCTTGCGTGAAGCGGAGATGGTTGAGGGAGGCAGGTATCATAATCTTAAGGATCTCGCAGATCTTCCCAATCCGGTCGGAACACCGCTTCTCTATCGTGACTGGCCCTCGCTGCCTCATCCAGGCTTCAATACCGGAACATCCTGCTTCGCCAGCATCGCACATGGCGACAGGATGGTGCACGTGCCATATCATTCTTATGATTCGATTCTTCGCTTCTTCAACGAGGCAGCCATCGATCCCGCAGTGCAGGAAGTATACGTCACACTCTATCGCGTTGCAGCAGACTCGCTGATCGCAAACGCACTCATTGCCGCGGCGAAGAACGGAAAGAAGGTCACGGTATTCGTGGAACTGAAGGCAAGGTTCGATGAAGCAAATAACCTGCGATGGTCGAGAATGATGAAGTCGGCTGGCGTCCGCATCATCAACAGCCTTCCGGGGTTGAAGGTACACGCGAAAGTGGCGCTGGTGAAACGCATGGAAGAAGGGAAGTTGAAAGGTTATGCGCTTCTCTCAACTGGTAATTTCAATGAGTCTACGGGAAGATTCTATTGCGATCATATTCTCTGCACCGCTGAGGATAGCATTTGCAAAGAATTGCAGTTACTGTTCGACTATCTGCGCTCGCACAAGTTTGTAGCGAGAAATCATTTCGTTCCTTTCAAGGTTCTACTCGTTTCGCAATTCAACATGGTCCACCGTTTTCGTAAACTCATCATGCGCGAGATACGAAATGCGAAGAAGGGCCTGCCTGCGGAGATCATCGTCAAGGTGAACAACCTTCAGGAGCGCGAGATGATCTCCCTGCTCTACGCTGCTTCGGAAGCCGGAGTCAAAGTCAGGCTTATCGTGAGAAGCATCTGCTGCGTGGCTGCAGGCATCGGGGGAATGAGCAGCAACATTACCGTACATCGTATTGTTGACAGGTACCTCGAGCACGCGAGGATATTTCATTTTCACAACAACGGAAATCCCGAGTGTTACCTCGGCAGCGCTGACTGGATGAACAGGAATCTTCACAGCCGCATCGAAGTCTGCTTCCCGATTCTTGATAAGAAAATCTATGAAGAAATAATTCGCATTCTCCGCATGCAGCTTCGGGATAACATAAAGGCAGTCAGGTTCACGGCAGAGTCAGAAAACGAACGTATCCAACCCGAAGGCCCGGTTATAAGATCACAGCAGGAAATCTACCGATTCGTGCGTGCGATTGGCAGCGACAATCATTACATACCTTCACTTTCTCCGCGCGTCAACGAACCGTTGAAATTCTTCGAGTGAGAATGAACTCAGGTTGCCTTCCTTCGTGAGTCCGCCTTTCTGCGCTGCAAGCACTCCGTAGCGTATGTCGGCGAATCCTTCGAGGCTGTGCGCATCCGGATCGATGGAAATGAGCACACCTTTCTCCCTCGCATACGAGATCCATTGCCAATCCAGGTCGAGTCGCCTTGGGTGTGCATTCAATTCTATCACCACACCAAGTTCTGCGCATGCATCGATGATGCGTGGATGGTCGATGGGATATCCATTGCGGCTGAGCAGCAGCCTTCCCGTCGGGTGACCGAGAATCCTCACTGCAGGATTCGTTATTGCCTTCAAAATTCTTTCCGTAGCCTTCTCGATTGTCATCTTCAGGTTGCTGTGCACGGAAGCTATCACGAGGTCGAAGGTCGCCAGCACTTCATCGGAATAATCGAGGCTGCCATCGTTCAAAATATCGCACTCGATGCTGCTGAAGATCTTGAACGGCTTACCTCCAGGCATTGAAGTAGCATATTTCTTATTTAATTCGGCGACGTACTTCTGCTGTTCACGAATCCTTTCTTCACTTAACCCGTTCGCGTAAAACGCCGACTTCGAGTGATCGGATATCACGAGGTACTCGAAACCCCGACGAATCAATTCATCCGCCATCTCTTCAATCGTGTTTGCGCCATCGCTCCAGTTGCTGTGCGAGTGTATCAATCCCTTCACATCTTTTTCAATGATAGGAGTGGGAAGGGCGCCTTTACGCGCTGTGTCGATAATCGAAGCCGATTCACGCAGGTATGGCGGGATGTAAGGAATGTCTGCCTTTTGAAAAATAGCCTGATCATCCTTCGCGAAAGGCACGTCGAACACGCTTGCCGACGGCATTGCCTTCATGAATGCCTCAATGAATTCCTCGCTAGCCGAAAGCATGAAGTGTTTCTTCGCGAGATCTTTCTTGCCGGTATAAAGTTTTAGCTTCAATCCATTCTTCAACCTGTAAGTAATGGACTCCGAAGTCTCCTCCACCAGCTCCGGCGGCACCGCTGTCTGGAACTTCGGCTTCACTGCCGCATTATCTTCTCCCACGATGAATTCCAGTTCGTCGATCACGAGGCTTTGTCTTCGAAAGGCGCCGGTAACTGCAACGGGAGAAGGGTGAAAGAGTTTCTCGATGTAACTGTTCACCTGCGGAAACAATTCATCGATCTCTGCATAGAGAAATCTTCCCTGTTGCTGCAGGTAGAATTCAATCGACTCGAGAATGTTTGCCTGAGTCTTTCCACCAAAGCCCTTCACAAGGCTCAGGCGGTTTTCATTGCAGGCGTATTGTAATTCCCCAATCGATTCGATCCCCATTCCCTTCCAGATCACATTAATCTTCTTCGGCCCGAGACCTTTTATCTTCAGCATTTCCACCACACCCACGGGAGTCTTCTCCAGGTATTCCATCAGCGCCGACATCGATCCGGTGTCGAGAAGTTCCGCCACCTTCTTCCCCACACTCTCTCCAATCCCCTTCAGGCGAAACAACTCATCCCGCGAAACATCCTTCAATTGCACGGGCAACCTGTCGATATTGTACGCTGCAATGGAATAAGTCTTCGTCTTGAAAGAATTCTCTCCATGAATGTCCATCAACTTGGAGAGGAGGGAGAAATTATCGGAGATGGTTGAGTTGTCCATGAGGGGAAATTAAGGATTTAATTTTGTTGGAAGTCCGTATAACGTTTACCGTTTACCGTTTACCGTTAACCGT
>CBINHQ010000077.1:0-8484 GCA_966250475.1 uncultured Chitinophagaceae bacterium | reverse complement strand
TTGGCGGCAGAGATTAAGGGAATTTAGAGAGTTGACCGTTGACAGTTGACAGTTGACCGTAGACGGTATACGGTCAACGGTTAACGGTATACGGTCAACGGTATACGCTATACGCTATACCGTCAACCCCCAACTTTCCTACCTTTGCCCCAATGCCTTTCCCTCCCAACTTCCTCCCTTCCATCCGTCAAACTCCCGGCTTCGACGAGGAGTCGTTTATCGCCGTGCACGAATCCGGGGAGCAGGTCACTTCCATCAGGATAAACCCCGCGAAGTTTGGGAATTACAAAGACTCATCATTCTTCCGCAATAATTCAACCTCTCCCGTACCATGGTCGCAGTACGGATTTTACCTCGGCAAGCGCCCATCCTTCACTTTCGATCCCCTGTTTCATGCCGGTTGCTATTACGTGCAGGAAGCATCGAGTATGTTTCTCGAACAGGCGCTTCTTCAATTAGTCGATCTCAATTCCAAACTGCGCGTACTCGATCTAAGCGCATCTCCTGGAGGGAAGTCCACACACATTCAATCGCTGATCAGCAATGAAAGTCTGCTCGTGAGTAATGAGGTGATACGGCAGAGAGCGCAAACGCTTCGTGACAACATTACGCGATGGGGAAGCAGCAATGTGGTGGTCACTTGTAACGACCCGCGCGATTTCTCGAAGCTGAACGAATTCTTCGACGTGATCGTGGTCGATGCACCTTGCAGTGGCAGCGGACTCTTTCGCAGGGATCACTCTGCAATGAATGAATGGAGTCCGGGCAATGTCGCCTTGTGTTGCGAACGGCAGCAACGCATTCTCTCCGATGTGCTTTCCGCTCTCAAACCAGGAGGATTACTCATCTATTCCACTTGCTCATTCTCAAAGGAGGAGGATGAAGACATACTCGATTGGATGCATCATGAATTTGAAATGCAAAGCCTGCCAATTGAGCTTGGAGACTGGGGCATCACGAAGTCTGTTTCATCCTCGGGAGGAGAAAGCTATCGCTTCTGGCCTGGTAAAATAAAAGGTGAAGGATTCTATCTGGCATGCCTCAGAAAACCGGGAACAGCAGGCAATGCGCAAACATTGCGCACGAAGCCTCCCATCGCCCCGAAGAAGGAAGTTGAGATAGTGAAGAAATGGATGAATCTCGAGGGTATGCAGGTAGTGAGAAAAGAAAATACCATGTATTGCTGGCCAGAAAAACTTTCGCAGGAGATGTCGTTCATTCTCGACAAACTGCGCATAATCTACTCCGGCGTGAAGGCGGGCGAGATCATGCGGGACAAACTCATTCCCGATCATGCGCTTGCTCTAAGCACGATCGTGAGCTCGGAAATACCTTCAATTGAATTAAACTATGACGATGCCATCAGCTATCTCCAGCGAAAGGAAATTCTTGCATCTCCCTCGGAAAAAGGCTGGCAACTGGTAAATTACGAAGGACATTCACTCGGTTGGGTAAACGTACTTCCCAACAGGATTAACAATTATTATCCGAAAGAGCTGCGTATCTTGAAGGAGCAATGAACTAATGCCATTTCCCCTATGGCAAAAGGGAAAAAATCCACATCTTTGCTTTAAATCTATCATTATGAAGAAACTGGTCCTGTGCATGACTGTCCTGCTGCTCACCGCCGCATCCACTATGGCACAGTCAGGGCGATTGATCATCCAGCGAAGCGATAGGGGACATTACGTTGATCATACGGTAGCTCCAAAGGAAGGCCTCTACGCCATCGGAAGAATCTACAACGTACATCCTCGCACCATCGCAGATTTCAATCGCATCGATATGAACGCCGGTCTTCAGATCGGACAGATCATTCATATTCCTCTCACCGATACTAATTTCTCCCAAAACACTAATCGCGGCATACCCATTTATTATACCGTAAAAGAACGTGAAGGCCTGCTCACCGTCAGCCGTCAGAACTTAGATGTGACGATGCAGAAGATCCGCGACTGGAATAATCTCAAATCGGATAAACTAAATGTCGGCACAAGACTAATCGTAGGTTATCTTGTCACGACTCCCCCTGCTGAGGTGCAGGAACCTATTGCGAAGAATGAGCCGGAAATTCGCGAAGAACCCATGAGCCGCGAAGGCGATCCCGATCAGAGAAAGAAGAATCAGGTTGTGGAAGAGCCGATCGCAAAGCAGGAAACACCGAAACAACAAGAGGCTCCGAAGCAACAAGAGACTCCTTCGAACACTGCAATCAATACCGTCAATACACAGACAGGTTCCGCAACTGCGGAAGGATTTTTCAGATATGCATAGTAACAACAGACCTCGAAGAAACCATCATCGAAGGAAATGACCGTCACCTCGGGGATATTCAAGACCACCAGTGGCTGGCAGGACGCGAAGTACTACATGCTCATTAACGATGTGCCTGCGGGAACGATCGTCAGGCTGACGAATCCCGAGAACAAAAAGGCAGTTTTCGCGAAGGTGTTGGGTGAAATGAATGGAATCCGGCAGAATCAGGGTTATGATATCCGCATCAGCAACGCGGCAGCGTCAGCATTGGATATCGAGGACGTAGAGAAATTCGTTCTGGTGATTAATTATTGACGAAAACCTCGCAAGAAATCCGCGATCATCATTCGCTTCTTGCCTTCGGGTTGAATTTCCAACACGCGAATGTATCCATCAGAAGTGGCGAAACGGAGAAAAGATTTTCCATCAGTTTCGTGCGTTCCTGGAGGAATGGTGGGTTTAGTTAATTCCTTCTCGCTGCGATAGACCTTCAATATTTTCTCATTAAATATTGTGAATGCACCCGGATACGGTGAGAGTCCGCGTATGAGGTTGTGCAACTCTGCAGTAGTCTTGTTCCAATCGATTCTGCATGTGTCGGTGTTGATCTTCGGAGCGTGACGAAGCGTATTTGGATCAGTTACCTTCTGCGGAGTCTCAGTGAGAGTGCCGTCGAGAATTCCTTGCACTGTCTTCGTGAGAAGATCGGCGCCGATAAGCTTCATCCGGTCGTGCAATTCACCTGCGGTTTCATCTTCGCCGATGGGAAATGATTCCTGCATGAGGATGTTGCCGGTATCGATCTCGTGTTTTAGTTTGAATGTTGTTGCGCCCGTTTCCTTCTCGCCGTTAATCAATACCCAATTGATCGGCGCCGCGCCACGGTACTGTGGCAGCAATGAAGCGTGAAGATTGATGGTGCCTAGTGAGGGCATACTCCAAACAATTTCGGGAAGCATGCGGAAGGCAACCACAACCTGCAAGTCGGCCTGGATGGAACTCAACTCTTCAATGAACCCGGGGCTCTTCAGCTTCTCTGGTTGCAACACGCGTAGTCCATGCTCCATCGCAAATTTCTTCACTGCGCTTTGCTGAAGTTTCATACCCCTCCCCGCGGGGCGATCTGGAGCTGTTACCACTGCAGCGATGTTGAATCCGGCCTTCATCAATGCCTCGAGAGAGGCTACGGCAAACTCGGGAGTGCCCATGAAGACTATCTTGCGACTCATCAGCGCGAGATTGAATGTAGTTGGTCCTGTATCCTTAGCCTTGATCTGTAATTGTATCATCCTGTTTATTCGAAGTCTTCATACAGCAGGTACTTCTTTCTTGTCTTTTTAAATTCGGTGAGCTTTGGCTCCCAGCTCTTGCGGATTTCTTCTTCGCTCACGCCATCCTTTATCTGTTTCCACAATTCATTGTTACCTGCGAGTTTGTTGAAGAATGATTCTTCCATCTTGCCCGAACGGGGTAGAATGAAGAATTCATCTTTATTGGGAAATAATTTGTACGCATTGATCAGCCACTTCAGTTGAATCTTGTTGTCAACCTCCTTCAATACTTCTTCTTTCGAACCGCTGAGATCCCATCCATAGCATTTCTTTCCATAGTGCTTCGAACTCTTTGCGCCTTCGTTGGGATTGGGAGTGAATGAATACAGGTTCTTCGGCAGCGATGGATGTCCAAATACCTGGAAGGGTTTGCTTGTTCCTCGTCCTTCACTCAACACCGTGCCTTCGAAGAAGCAGGTGGAAGGGTAGAGGTAGATTGATTGAATATTGGGAAGATTTGGAGAAGGACGAACGGGAAGTTCGTACATGCTCTTGTGCGAATAATTCGCGTTCTTGATTATTTGAAAATGGAAGGCAGTGTCTTTCGAATTCCGCGCGTGATTCTTATAATAATCGTAAACCTTGTTGGCCTTATCAGAAAGCCATTTCTCTCCGGCGATCATCATCGCGTATTCGGCGATCGTCATGCCATAAACTACGGGCACGGGTTGCTTGCCCACGAATGATTCGTATTTTCTGTCTAACACGGGACCATCTACATAATGTCCATTGGGGTTCGGGCGATCGAGAATCATCAGCGGCTTGCCAAGTTCGAATGCCGCTTCCATGAATTCTTCCAGCGAAGAAATATAAGTGTAGAACCGAACTCCCACATCCTGTATATCGAAGATCAGGACATCCACATCCTTCACATCTTCCGCAGAGGGGCGACGCTTCTGTCCATAGAGCGAGACGACGGGAATGCCGGTTTCCTTGTCGATATAATTCCCGATCTTTTCTCCTGCGTCAGCCGTGCCGCGAAATCCGTGCTCAGGTCCAAATATCACCCGAATGTCGACACCGGATTTCCTCAAGGTGTCCACCAGATGGGTATTCCCTACCATGCTGGTCTGATTGGCGAAGATGCCAACTCTTTTGCCTTTAATCAGAGGAAGATATACCTCAATTCTTTCGGCTCCGGGGATGATGCGTGGCTCATTTTTTGTGCCGTTTTTTTGCCAGGCCATACAAGATGGAGCGGACAATGCGAGGGTGAGAATGAGGAGAAGGGATTTCATGTACAGGTGATTGTTTTAAACTTCAAATTTCAGGCATTTATTCTTATTTAAGTCTTAAAACTTAGGTCGTTGGCGAATTTGGACCTACCTTGTGCGCTCCAAAAGGATCGAGAGACGAAAATTCCGGGATGCAAAGCGCGGGGACATTGCGCTTCAATCAAAACAAAAAATAATTCCTCATTTCAAAAAAGCAAGCAATGCAGCAAGTCAAAAAAGGAGACACGGTTAAGGTTCATTATCATGGACGCCTGAAGACCGGTGAGACATTTGATTCTTCAAAAGACCGTCAGCCTCTCGAGTTCGAGGTTGGAAGCGGTTCAGTGATAAAAGGATTTGATGATGGAGTGACAGGCATGGGCATCGGCGAGAAGAAGACCATCAACATTCCTGTTGAGGAAGCGTATGGACAGAAGAACCCCGATATGATCATAGAAATGCCGAAGGATCGTTTTCCTGAAAATATGGAACTTGAAGTAGGAATGCCCCTGATGATGAGCAATGGAGAAGGACAAAACTTCCAGGTTGTCATACATGAGATTCATGAAGAATCTGTAGTGCTCGATGCAAATCATCCTCTGGCAGGGCAGGATCTGATCTTCGACCTTGAACTTGTAGATATCGTCACTAAACCTCTTATCATAGTACCCTAAGTCTTCAAGCAATGATTAATTAGTTAATTAGCTAATGAGCTAATGAGCTAATGGGTTGAATGCAACCAATAATTAACTCATTAGCTAATTAACTAATTAACTAATTGACTACTTCCTATTCAGCCACCAACCCAGCCATAGCCCCGTCAGACCCCATGCGATGAACGAGTCGAAAAGATGACCCGTAATTGCCGGCCAGGGCATATGGAACCAGTTATGCGCGGTGTAAGGTCCCGCTACCCAGGTGAAGAATCCGACGGCGATTGAACCCGCGAAGATTCTCATCGCCGAAGGTGTACCCGCTCTGGTGAGAATATAAATCAATGTAAATACCAGGAACAGATCGATGAGGAATCCCCTGATCATTGGCCTGGCCATGTTGAATTCATACTTTGTATGATAGATGATGCTTGCGAAAGGTTTTCCATCCATCTGCTTTGCGAGTTCGCCATGTTCCTCACTTGAAGCGCCGGGAGGAAGGTTGGGCATCATGTACATTCCGTCTTCTTTAATGGTGGAATTGAGATAGTTCATGATGCTGTCTTGCGCGGGAGTGTATTTCGCCTCACCTGCATGGAACTCCAGCACAGTCCACGAAAGGAATTGCCAGAGAAAGACAATGATGGCGCCAACAATGGAGCCGACAAGCCATTTTTTCATAATAGTGGAGTTTGTTTGGGTAGATAAGGTAGGAAGAAAAGGAGGAAAAAGCAAGCGGGGAAGGGTCGTTGGGCGTTGACAGTTGACCGTGGACCGTGGACCGTGTCAATGCTGACGATGAGAGATGAGAGATGTGAGATGAGAGATGAGAGATGTGAGATGAGAGACATTATGGCCAAAGACTTTATGTTTATTCGCAAACTCTTAAATTCAAAGTCCCACATCTCTCATCCCTCATCTCTCATCACAGGCGGTCCACGGTTCACTGCCAACGGTCAACTGTCCACGGTCCACGATCTACGCTCCACGATCAACCACATTAATCGTATATTCGATCCCCCAAATCAAAAGCCTATGTTTTCAAAATATAATTTCACTGCGGCGGAGAGGTTCATGCGATATGTGCAGATCGATACGCAAAGCGATCCGCAGTCGGAAACCTATCCTTCCACAGAAAAACAAAAAGACCTCAGCAGGATTCTCGTAAAGGAATTGAAGGAAATGGGCATCGATGATGCACACATGGACGAGTTCGGCTACGTATACGCCACGATTCCTTCGAATGTAGATAAAAAGGTTCCTGTGATCTGCTTCTGTGCACACGTAGACACCGCGCCGGATTGCAGCGGTACGAATGTGAAACCTATCCTTCACAAGAATTATCAGGGCAACGACATCGTATTGCCTGACGATAAATCGCAGGTGATACGCATGAGCGATTATCCCTACCTGAAGACTCAGATCGGTAACGATATCATTACAGCATCTGGACTAACCTTGCTCGGCGCGGATGACAAGGCCGGCGTGGCGGAGATTATGGACCTTGCGAATTTTCTTATGAAGAATAAGGAAGTGAAGCACGGAACCATCAAGATACTCTTCACTCCCGACGAAGAAATTGGCAGAGGCACTGCGAAGGTGGATTTAGAGAAACTCGGCGCCGACTTTGGCTACACACTAGATGGCGGCGAAGCAGGTTCTCTCGAAGATGAAACCTTCAGCGCCGATGCCGTGAAGGTGGTGATTAATGGAGTGATCTCGCATCCCGGATACGCGAAGGACAAGATGGTAAATGCAATGAAGATTGCAGGCCACATTCTCGATGCACTTCCAAAGGACAGGCTCTCTCCAGAGTCAACGGAAGGTCGCCGTGGATTCATTCACCCTGTACGCATCGAAGGACTTGCAGAGCGCTGCGAGATTGAATTCATCATTCGTGATTTTGATACCCCGGGACTCAAGAAGAAGGAAGACTTTCTTCGTACAATGATCGCCGAGACTGTAAGACTGCACCCCAAAGCTTCGTTTGAATATCATGTAACCGAGCAATACCGCAACATGAAGGAAGTGCTGGATCAGCACCCGCAGGTTGTGGAGTACGCGAAGAAGGCCATCACCGGGGCAGGTCTCGAGGTGAAGATGGAAAGCATTCGCGGCGGTACTGATGGCAGCAGATTATCTTTCATGGGACTTCCCTGTCCCAACCTCTTTGCAGGCGAACAGGCCATTCACTCTAAGCACGAATTCGTGAGTGTGCAGGATATGAATAAAGCGGTGGAGGTGATGGTGAGGCTGTCGCAGATTTGGGGGGAGGAGTAATTTGAAAATTGGTTAATTTGAAAATTTGAAAATGATTGGAGGGTTAACCATTGTAAATCAAATTCTCCGCGTCTCCGCGCCCACCGCGGTTGATCTTGATTGCGGCTACGCCGCAATACACCGCACCGCCAAGTCGCAGAGTCGCGGAGAGAAACCACATTTTCAAATTTTCAAATTTTTAAATTCTTTTCTCCGCGTCTCCGCGTCCTCCGCGGTAAATCCCGATTGCGGCGCAGCCGCAATCCCACCCACCGCCAAGGCACGGAGACGCAGAGGGCTACTTCATTTTCAAATTTTCAAATTAACCAATTTTCAAATTTTCTCCTTACCTCATTTTCAAATTTTCAAATTTTCAAATTTCCCAATTCGCCTCTTAGCATTTTTCCTACCCATCAGCGCCCAGGCACAAAGCTTACTCCTGAACGGCGGATTCGAGGAAGAAAACACATGCACGGAATACAACGTTGAATGTGCCCCCGAAGCATGGATGAGCAACGCCAACGGATTCAACAATTATTTCGAAGACGCGAACAGGGCACACTCTGGTTTGCATTGCATGGCCATCGAAGCGGGACATTCATCGAAACCCTATCACCGAACATTCCTCAGGAGTCGGTTGCTTTGTGGTTTGCGCAAAGGCCATGCATACCGATTGGAGTTTTACATAAAGTCACCTCACGATGTGCTCGACAGCATGTGTGTGATCTTCACGCCGCATGATTTCATGTACGAGTCGAGAAAGTTGCAACA
>CBINHQ010000076.1:0-8484 GCA_966250475.1 uncultured Chitinophagaceae bacterium | reverse complement strand
AAACCATTAAACTCTTAAACCCTTAAACCTTTAAACCAAACTTCAAACCCCAAACTCCACTAGGCCATTGCCTTCTCTAAATGCACCTTCGTCATTTGCAAATGAAGGTTCTGCAACTGGTGTACGCTCATGGGTTGGGTAAAATGTCGCCGGTCTTCGCGGTACCACATTTCGATATGGGAGAAGTCGCCTGCCTTGGGGGTTACCAGGCGGAAGGCGCCTTTCAGGTATTTCATGCCTCCGTTGAGCGGTTGTTTTTCGAAACCGAGCATTTCGAGGTGTTGTTCATCGAGCGGGATGGCATGGATGTCTTCAGGACTATACCAGAACTCCTGGACGCCGTTATTGATCAGGGCCTGCCGCTCTTCCACGCTCACCCTGACTACCGTTCCCACTCTTTCTACGCCATCATCATTGACTTTTACAATGTCTCCTTGTTTTAATTCGCCGATTTTAAGCATAGTGAACAATTTTAGTTTCTGTAAGCTACTGAATAATTAATTAATTAGCTAATAAGTTAATTTGCTAATTATTCCGCCCAACTCATCACATACCCCTCATTCTCTATCTCCAGCGCTTCTTTAGTGAGCATGAGTGGATGGAAGGTGTCGACCATCACGGCGAGCTCTTTGGTTTCCTTGGCTCCGATGCTTTTCTGCACTGCTCCGGGATGCGGACCGTGGGGAATGCCGGCAGGATGCAGCGTGATCATTCCTCTCGTGACATTCTTGCGGCTCATGAAGTCGCCATCGACGTAGTAGAGTACTTCATCGCTGTCGATATTGCTGTGATTGTATGGCGCGGGAATAGCATCGGGATGGTAGTCGTAAAGCCTGGGGCAGAACGAACACACGACGAAGTTGTGCGCTTCGAAAGTCTGGTGCACGGGAGGTGGCTGGTGTACGCGTCCGGTAATAGGTTCGAAATCGTGAATGGAGAAAGCGAAGGGATAGCAATATCCATCCCATCCCACTACATCGAAAGGATGAGTGCCGTAGTGAAGTCCGTAAAGAATTCCTTTCTTCTTCGCACGAATGAGGAAGTCGCCCTTCTGATCAAATGTGGGAAGATTCTGCGGGGCCCGGATGTCGCGCTCGCAATACGGTGAATGCTCCAGCAATTGTCCGTACTTGCTCAAGTATCTTTTTGGATAGCGAATCGGGCTGAAGGATTCTACAATGAATAATCTGTTGTCGGCTCCTGCGAATTCAATCTGGTAAATCGTACCACGAGGAATGACGAGATAATCGCCATAATCGAAAGGAAGTTCACCATACATAGTCCGAAGCACACCCTTTCCTTCGTGAACGAAGATCATTTCATCCGCGTCTGTGTTTTTGTAGAAATAATCCTTCATTCCTTCCTGCGGAGCGGCAAGGACGATGTGGCAATCGTTGTTAACCAACACAGCCTTGCGGCTCGCGAGGAAATCCTTTTCGGGTTTTACTTTGAACCCCTCGAAGCTGCGATGCTTCAGCATCCTTTCTTCTGCGATAGTTGGAGCCACACTGATCTGCGGTTCCGTCTTGATGATCTGTGTGGGAGGATAAATATGATACAGGAGCGAATAATCATTCGAAAATCCTTCAGTCGAAAATAATTGCTCCGAATAAAGTGACCCATCCGGCTTGCGGAACTGTGTGTGCCGCTTGTGAGGGATGTTACCGAGTTTATGGTAATGAGGCATGATTCTAATTAATTTGAAAATTTGAAAATGAAAAGTGCGTGAGGGTATTATTATCCTTCACGATTTTGATTCGAGGGCGACAACGAGGAAGTAGTACTTCCATTTGCGCTTGTCTTTCCAGTAGGTGAAGTTGCGGAAAAAAACCATGACCTAAAGTTAAGGAATTTACTGTGCTTTGGGGTTTGGAGTTTGGGGTTTGGGGTTTGATTGGTAACTTTAGACAGCTATTTCTTACCAAAATGAAATCCTCCGCAATACTATTCTACTTTTTGTTTTTTTCTGGCGGCTTTCTCTGCTCCCAGGGAAATGAAATAGTGCGAATCAATGCCCTTCGCACCGGAACGGAGGCTCTTGTCAAACGCATTTACAAATACCCTGATTTCGTGGATGGAAGAGTTATCTTTCACGATAGCACGCACGCGGATGCAAAGCTGAATTATCACCAGGTATTCGGTCAGATACTATTCATTGCTCCCTCGGGTGATACACTCGCAATTGCAAATCCCGGTACGACGCGTATGGTAATTGTTGGGGAAGACAGCTTTTATTACCATGACAAAGCATTTCTCCAGATGCGGACTAATTTTCCAGGAATAAACCTGGCGGTGAAATCCACGTTGAAATATGTGGGACAGGAGAAGGCAGGTCCTTACGGCACTTACTCAACCGTGGCGTCGACAAATTCTAACTCAACTGTCACCACTGACGACCAGATCACGCAGTATATCGAGATCGATCAGAACACAGTTTATGTGTTCAAACACGAGTACTTTCTCGCCGACCGATTCAATAATTTCTTTCGCGCAACAAAGAAGGGATTCTACAACATCTTCTCGAAGAATGAAAAGAAGATCAGGGAATACATCAAACAAAACCCTGTAGACTTCGACAAAGAAGAAGACCTGCTCAGGCTCCTGAATTACGGAAACTCCCTCAATTAACTAATTGGCTAATTAACCAATTAATTAATTAATTAAAACCATCCGCTTCCAACACCCACTTCCCTAAACGGCCAGGGTATCATTGCAAGTATGATGATTAGTGCGATCAGGTAGAATATCATAGTACGCCTGTGCTTGGCGCGATCGCTGATGGCCCTGCGAGCCTGCGCCTTGCCAATGTGAATGAGTATGATGGCAATCAACATGCCCACGAGGTGTTCTACAGCGAAGAAGCGGGAAAATGAATCCTTCATCACCGCTCCCATTCCGCCCTCGGTATCCATCAATTTATATCCTTTGGGACCGAAAAACCAGAGAGAGGCGCCAACAAGCAGCATGATATCTGCAGTGATGAGAAGAATCGTGCCTGCACGTGCATCGGTGCGAATCCATGGACGATTTCCAGCTACCATGCTGTTGAAAATCGCGAACAGAAGGAATAACAACAGGAACCACCGGCCAATGCTATGGAGGTGCAATAAAAAGTTGTAGACTTCAGCATTCATGACATGTTGGTTTTGTGTCATGAAGATAGCCCAATTAATTAATTAACTAATTAACTAATTAGCTAATTGGTTAATTATTCCACCCAATCTGCAATGAAAACATTCGTTTCTCTTGTACCGCCGTTGTTACGGTTGCTGCTGAACACGAGTTTCTTTCCATCGGGAGAGAAAAGCGGGAAGGCATCGAATCCTTTGTCCCTGCTCACCTTTTGAAGGTTGGTGCCATCATCGTTTACAATGTAGAGGTTGAAAGGGAATCCCCTCTTGTATTCATGATTTGAAGCGAAGATGATGCGTTTGCTGTCTGGCATGAAGGTAGGCGCCCAGTTGGCCTGGCCAAAATCGGTAACCTGTTTTGCATTGCTGCCGTCGATATCGGAAACCCAGACTTCCATGTTGGTGGGAGCAACAAGGTTCTCGGCGAGGAGATCTTTGTATTCCTTCAACTCTTCTTCTGTCTTGGGACGTGAAGCACGCCAGATGAGTCTCTTTCCATCGGGGCTGAACCATGCGCCGCCATCGTATCCGGGGGTGTGAGTTACTCTCTTTTCCTCTCCTGTTTCCAGGTTCATCACATACATTTCAATGTCGCCATCCTTTGTGCTGGTGTAGACCATGAGTTTGCCATCAGGAGAAAGCGTTGCCTCCGCATCGTATCCTTTAGAGTTGGTGAGTTGTTTCACGATGTTGCCATCGAGGTCGGCCATGAAGATGTCGTAAGTTGAATAAAGTGGCCAGATGTATTTGTTGCCGTATTTAGATCTGTCCGGTACAGGAGGACATTCATCGCCGCCGAGATGAGTTGAGGCGTAGATGATGTGTTTACCATCTTTGGTGAAGAATGCGCAAGTGGTCCTGCCCTTGCCGGTGCTCACCATCTTGTATTCAAATTTCTCATTCTCGTTTTCGGGAACCTTGCCCACGAAGATCTGGTCGCAGGGAATGCCATCCTTTTCACTTGTACGCTGAAAAACCAGGTACTTCCCATCGTAACTCCAGTATGCTTCAGCATTGTCGCCACCGAATGTGAGTTGGCGCACATTTTTGAAATGTGTTTCTTCGGGATAGAGAACAGTATCATTCGTAGCAGGTTTAGTCGCTGTTTCAGCCGCGGTCCTGGAATCTGAATCCCCACAAGAGGCGAGAAAGCCTGCCAGGCAGGTAAACAATACAAGTTTTTTCATGCTGGTTCGTTTAAATGAGGGTGCAAAGTTATTTTTGTTAACAATTACCATTGTCAGGCAATTGTCATTCGTCCTGGTATAAAATTTTTACAATGAATCGACTTCTAGCGGCCTTTCTCGCGATTTCCATTCTTGCATGCAACGATAGTGAAGAGGATTCACCCTATCGGGAGATTGTATCGAAGCCTCCGTATAATGAGATTAGCGACAGCATCAGGAAGGATCCGAAGAATGATGAGCTTTATTTCCGCCGGGCAGTGATGTTGAATCGGAACAATCTTCCTGAGCCTGCACTGGCAGATTTCAGGAAGGCATGGATGCTAAACCCGATCGAGAAGTATGCATTTGGAGTTTCGAATTCTTTATTGGAAAGCAAGCCAGACTCTGCGCTAGTCTTCCTCGATGAAGCGTTGGAGCGTTTTCCTGAAAGCTTCCTGCTTCAGCTTAGCAAGGCAAGAGCGCTTTCTGACCTGAACAGGATCGACGATGCGATCATGGAATGTGAATCGATCATAGCGAAGCAACAGGGATTGGGTGAGGTACACCTTCTACTCGCGCAGCTTTACCGCGACAAGGGCGATATCAGGAAAGCTGCCGAGGCGCTTGAAGTATCATACAGAATATCACCCGACCTGGTGAAGGCATTCGACCTTGCATTTGTGATGGCTGAGAATCGCGACAGGCGCACTATCGCGTTTTGTGATTCACTCATAGCAACTGATTCGCAGCAACTCCACGTGAAGCCCTTATTCGTGAAAGGAATTTATTATTCAAATGTGAATGAGAAGGAAAAGGCACTGCAGATCTTCGATCAGGTCATCACGCAGGATCACAACTTCCTTGATGCATACTTTGAGAAGTGCAGAATTTTGATTGATCAGAAGAAATTCTCCACCGCGCTTCAGAATGCCGAACTGGCCATAACAATTCGTCCTTCTTCGGCAGACGCATGGTACTGGATGGCTACCTGCCAGCAGTCGCTGGGACAGATTGAGGAAGCAAAATTAAATTATCAGAAGGCCTACAATCTCGACAAGAGTTTTACTGAAGCAAAAGAGGCTGCAGATAAATTGGCTAAATGATTAATTTGCGCAAAAAATCCGACATGCCAATTATCGCTCCATCCGTACTTTCCGCAAATTTCCTCAGACTTGAAGAAGACTGCAGGATGATCGACGAGAGCGAGGCCGAATGGTTTCACATCGACATCATGGATGGAAGGTTTGTTCCAAACATCAGCTTTGGTCCCATGATAGTGGAGTTCATTCGCAAGACAACGAAGAAGGTTTGTGATGTGCACCTGATGATCCTCGACCCGGGCAATTACGCGGAGCAGTTTAAGAATGCAGGTGCGGATAATCTGAGCGTGCACCTGGAAGCCTGCACACATCTCCACAGGAATATTCATCAAATTAAATCGCTGGGCATGAAGGCGGGAGTGGCGATCAACCCTCATACTCCTGTTTCTTTGTTGAGCGATGTGTTGCATGACATCGATCTCGTCTGCATGATGAGTGTGAATCCCGGATTCGGCGGGCAGAAATTCATTCCACATACGATTGAAAAAATTAAGCAGCTCAGGGAAATGATCGACGCCAAAAAGCTTGATGTGAAGATTGAGATCGATGGAGGAGTCACGCTTGAAAACGCACCAGGCATCATTGCAGCAGGAGCGGATGTGCTGGTTGCAGGCAACACGGTGTTCAAGGCCGATGACCGCAAGGAGATGATCAGGAAATTAAAAAATTCATGAGCCGGTTCTGGATTGACTCAGCCGCATCTTCAAATTAATGCATGACCTTCCGCCGCCAGATACTAACCATTACAATCATCCTTCTTACTCTTTCCGCATTTGCACAGCGAAAGACTGCATACGTCTCGGGTACAGTGGTGGATGAAAATGAAAATCTGCTTGCAAATGTTTCGATTACGATTCTTGGCAGGACGAGCGGAATCTCCACAAATGATTCGGGTTATTTCAGGTTGGAGGTTCCTGCGGAACGCGCATTCGCTCTTGTATTTTCCTACACAGGTATGGTGAGCGAACAAAAGAATTTCCTGTTGAATGAAGGAGAGGAAGAACAGGTAACCATTCGTCTTGAACGTGGTCAGACCTCGACGCTTGAAGAGGTGGTGGTAACAAATCGTCCTGAAAGAACGGAAGCGGGATTGATTCGTCCCAACCCAAAGACTATTCTCAATCTACCGTCGGCGGTGACGGGGGTTGAAAGTTTGATTAAGATTTTTGTAGGGTCGAACAATGAATTGACTTCACAATATTCTGTACGTGGCGGAAGCTTCGATGAGAATCTGATTTATGTGAACGATTTTGAGATATTCAGACCTTATCTCGTGCGGAATGGTCAGCAGGAAGGGTTGAGCTTCATCAATCCAGAACTGGTTCGCAATATCAATTTCTACAATGGAGGATTCCAGGCAAAGTATGGCGACAAGATGAGCAGCGTACTGGACATTCAGTACCGAAAACCGAGAAAATTTGGCGGCTCTGCTTATGTGAGTATACTGGAGCAGGGAGTGCATGTGGAGGGTGTTGCGGCTAACAATAAATTATCTTACCTGATTGGAGGAAGAAACAGGAGCAACCGCAATCTTTTAAGCAGGCAGGAGACGAGAGGAAATTATGTGCCTTCATCTACCGATCTGCAGGCGCTGATCAATTACCAGTTCAGTGAGAAATGGCAGGCGGAATTCTTTGGTAATATTTCCCAGTCAAAGTTTTCGTTGAACCCGGAATTCAGTCAGCTCACTTCCTCGGTCTTTTCTCCATTTCTCACGGCGAACCTCGGGATCGATATTTTCTTCGATGGACAGGAGAAGGATGAATACCTCACGAACATGTTGGGAGTTTCTCTCACGAACCAGGTGAACAGGAGACTTCGACTGAAGTGGATGGCGTCAAGGTTTGAGAATGATGAGCGTGAGAGCATTGACATTGCGGGAGCATATTTGTTTGGGGAACGAGACTTCGACAAATCTCAGCCAACATATGGCTTGATCGTGAATCCGCTTGGTGCGGGAGTGTTTCACAACTTCGCACGCAACAGGCTGAACATTCAAAACTGGAATGTTTCGCACAAGGGAAGCTACGATGTAGGCATGCATTTCTTTCAATGGGGCCTGGGATATGATCAGACATCCATTGAGGACAGATTGAATGAATGGGAATTCCAGGACTCAGCAGGATACTCTCTTCCCTATGATCCGGACGATCTGCAACTAAGCAAGGTAATCAAGAGCAGTGCAAACCTGAGTATTGGAAAGATATCGGGGTACGTGCAGGACAATCTTGTCTTTGGTGATTCATTGAACTCTTACACACTTACGGCGGGGTTGCGTTTCAATTATAATTCCCTGAACAACGAACTGCTTCTCTCGCCGAGGATGGGCGCAAGCTGGAAGCCTGATTGGAAGAAGGATATTGTTTTTCGCGCGGCGTTTGGCGCATATCATCAACCACCATTTTATCGCGAGCTGAGAAGATATGACGGAACGGTGAACCGCAACCTGAAGGCACAGAAGAGCTGGCAGGGTGTGTTTGGCTTCGATTATAATTTCTACGGGTGGAACAGGGCGATGCGATTGACCACGGAGGCGTATTACAAGCATATGTCGGATGTGGTTCCTTACGACGTGGATAATGTGCGTGTGCGATATTTCGGAGAGAATATTGCCAAAGCATATGCAACAGGAATCGAGATGCGGCTTTTCGGAGAATTGGTGAAGGATGCGGAGAGTTGGATAAGTCTTGGTTTCATGAAGACGGGAGAAGATATAAAGGGTGATACATACAAGGATTATACGCTCGATGAATTCAATCAGCCGATCGACAGCGTGACGATGGAGAAAGGTTGGGTGCGGAGGCCATCAGACAGGAGAATAACCTTTGGAATGTATTTTCAGGATTATCTGGCTACGAACAAGAATCTGAAGATGTATCTGAATATTCTTTACGGCAGCAATCTTCCTTACAACATTCCAAACAATGTGAAGTATCGCAATGCACTCACGATCGAACCATACATTCGAGTTGATATTGGATTCAGCGCATTATTACTCGACAGCGACAGAAGCAAGAGAAGAAGTCATAGTCCTTTCCGGGCATTCGACAATATTTGGGCAAGCCTTGAAGTCTTCAATCTCATCGA
>CBINHQ010000075.1:0-8504 GCA_966250475.1 uncultured Chitinophagaceae bacterium | reverse complement strand
GCGGAATTTAATATTGGAAAGTCTTCCATTGCAAAGGACCACATCACACGAACAAAACCTAATTGGTTTCTCACTTACGGCGACAAACGCTATTTCGATCCTTCCAACACCGAAGCACAGGACTTTGTAGTAAACGTGGTGCGTGACATGGTGAAGCATTACGATGTAGACGCCATTCACATGGACGATTACTTCTATCCTTACAGAATCGCCGGCAAGGAATTTCCCGATGATGCTGCGTACAGGAAGTCAAACAGTTCACTTTCTAAAGATGACTGGAGAAGAGAAAACGTGAATACCATCATTAAAAAGATCAACGTCGCAATCAAGGAAGAAAAGCCGTGGGTGAAGTTTGGCATTTCTCCGTTCAGCGTTTGGCGAAACAAGGACAAGGATCCGGAAGGAAGTGACACACGCGCCGGGCAAACCAATTACGATGATCTCTATGCCGACATCCTCCTCTGGCTGAAGAGCGGATGGATCGACTATGTGGCGCCACAACTATACCTTGAAATCGGTCACGCTGCCATTCCTTACGAAAAGATCATCGACTGGTGGAGCAAACACAGCTACGGCAAACATATTTATATCGGACATGGAATCTACCGCGCTGGTGAAAGATCGCAAGCATGGAAGAATCCCGAAGAACTTCCCAACCAGATAAAGATTCTCAGAAACTATCCAAACATTCAGGGAAGCGTTTACTTCAGCAGTAAATCATTCAACCGTAATCCGAATGGATGGAATGATTCGCTTCGCAACAATTATTACCGCGAACGTGCGACCATCCCCAAAATGGATTGGCTTCCTGAGAAGCCGAAGGCTGATTGATTCTTCAGCTTACGCTGCAATATTTCTCATGAAAATTGATGCAATTGAATTTGTAAAACTCTATTACAAACGCACATATTCAATCATCGTAATACGGGAAAAAGATCAAAAAATCCGATTCCCCCAAAAAAATTTCAAAAAATTATTGTCTTGTTAATTTTTGAAGGGTTGATGGACAGTCAATTTTCCACCGCCGCTTTCAGATATGATTGAATTTCTTTGAGTTCCAAAAGCTGCATTGTGCAAAAATTTCCCCATAACGACACCCGAAATGGGCAACATAATTATCGTAAATGCGTTGCCCATCGGCCATAGATTTTAGTTTCGTAATTTTACGGCCTGATTTTTGTTAATTGGCCGGATTTTTGAAAATTTATCCAGCTACAAACCGCCGGAGAATAAATTATGGCCCTTAGCCAAACATTACAACAAAAACTCTTACAGAAGCTATCACCTCAGCAAATTCAGTTGATGAAGTTGCTGCAGGTTCCGACGGCAAACCTCGAAGAACGCATAAAAGAAGAACTGGAAGAGAATCCCGCACTTGAACTTGATGAAGAAAAGCACGAAGATTCCGGAGACGAATTGAAAGATGAATTCTCAGACCAAAGCGAAAATGATTTTGAAGAAAAGGATGGAAGCTCGGATGAATACGAAGACATAGATGTGAGCGAATATGTAAGAGATGGAGATGACGACGTAGCTGACTACAAACTTCGTGATGATAATTATCCTGAAGACGATGAGAAGAAACAATTGCCTTTCAGAACAGAGACCAGCTTCTATGAAATGCTGCTTGATCAGCTCGGCTTGCTGAAGCTCGATGAGAAGGAACAGAAGATTGCCGAGCAGATTGTCGGTAGCATTGACGAAGATGGATACCTGCGACGCGAAACTTCTGCAATTGTCGACGACCTCGCATTTCGCCAGAATGTGATGACAACAGAAGAAGAAGTGGAGGACATGATCCGCCGCATTCAGCAGTTCGATCCTCCGGGTGTAGCTGCCCGCGACTTGCAGGAATGTCTGCTGCTGCAATTACAGAGGCAGAAAAATGAAGGTAAGAATGTAGACGTGGCGCTCCAGGCCATCAGAAAATACTTCGACGAATTTACCAAGAAGCATTACGAGAAGATTCAAAGAGGGCTGAACATTGATGAAGAACAGCTCAAAGAAGTAATGCAGCAAATCATCAAGCTGAATCCCAAGCCAGGCGGCAACGTGGGTGGTATCAACAAGGCCGAGAGCTATGTGGTGCCCGATTTCTTCATCATCAATAATGGCGGCAAACTCGAGCTGACTCTCAATTCACGCAACGCACCTGAACTTCGCATCAGCGAAGGATACAGGGATATGATGAAAGAGTATGACCGCGGCGCGAAGAAGGATCGCAGGCAGAAGGAAGCCGTACTCTTCATCAAACAAAAGATTGATGCAGCCAAATGGTTCATCGACGCCATTAAGCAACGCCAACATACGCTGCTTAGCACGATGACGGCCATCATGAATCATCAACACGATTTCTTCATAACAGGTGATGAAACGAGTTTGCGCCCGATGATTCTTAAAGACATTGCAGAGAAGACGGGTCTCGATATCTCCACTGTGAGTCGCGTTGCAAACAGCAAGTTTGTGCAGACCGAGTTCGGAACATATCGACTCAAATTCTTCTTCAGCGAATCTTTAAGCACGGAAAGCGGGGAAGAAGTTTCAACCAGAGAAGTAAAGAAGATTCTCAGCGACCTGATCGAAGCCGAACACAAGAAGCGCCCGCTTAGCGATGAGAGATTGACCGAACTTCTCCAGGAGAAAGGCTATAACATTGCAAGGCGTACAGTAGCGAAGTACAGGGAACAACTCAACATTCCCGTGGCCAGGCTAAGGAAAGAATTATAAACTATTTAGAAAGGAAGGTCTTCATCTCCGGTGGGAGGAATATCATTGTATTCTTCAGATGAAGAAGAATCGATGGGTGCAGATTCGTCTGCCGTATCAATCTTCCATGCTTTCACATCGGTATACCATCTTCCATTGTATTCGCGGCTCTCTACATCAAATGATACATTAAGCATCTTTCCTACCTGGAGCTGGCTGGTATTGATCCTGTCACCCCAAATGGAAATACAAACCTTCTTGGGATACTGAGATTGGGTCTCTACAATGATGTCCTGCTTCTTCCATTCTCCATTCTTTCCGGTACCCGTTTGCAGTGGCAGCACTTGTATCAATTTTCCTTTTAGCTCCATGTATTACTGTATTTGAGCCGAAATTAAGGAGAATTAATATTAAAGATTGATGTAATCGAGGTTTATTCGCTGAGCTTATTCTTCCGAATGATGTTGAGCACCCGGGTTCGCCAGATTTCCGGCACCTCGGAATAGCCGGCCTTGCTGATGGCATCGACCCATAATTCGTAATTGGAATTGCCCTTTAGCGTCTTGTAGTATTTCTTTCGCCTGAGCACATTGCAGAAGTCCACATAGGAAGCAACCACATTCGGATACTGCTTGTAGGCCGATTTGATTCCCTTCGTCTTTAGCAGATTGTTCTTTCCCACTATCCCGAAATGATTATTAAGCAGTTTCGAGTTTCTGCTCGTGCCCGAACCCGACTCAAGAATGGCCACACCCAGGATGATGCATGTGGGAATGCCGTAAACTTTACCGAGTGAATCCGCCACAGGCTTGTACTTCTTCACATATTTTGACTGTGAAAAAACGGTTGAAGAGGCGAGTAAAACACATGAGAATAATAAGACGAGGTCCCATCTTTGCCCAGGGATGATTTTCCGTAGTATTGGTTTAAGTATCATAGTAGGATTTTTAGCATCAGGAAAGATTCAGAGCCCTAAAACTTATAAACTCTTAAACTTTTAATCCTGACCTTACTCAAGATACAAAAATCTCCCACCCTTTTTTAAATCCATTATTTTGCAGCCAAATGAAAGAGCTGATGAGCGCGAGAATGATAGTTGATGAAACAAGCCAACTTAAAGAAGCCGGAGAAGAGATTGTGGAAGTCCGCCGCCCTGCGTTGCTTGCCATCCCGGCAAAGGTGATTTCCGTAATCTTCCATCCCATATTTGTTCCTGTGTATGTTGTTTACTTTCTTATCAATGTACATTATAACCTGTTTGCAAGTTTCACCGAATGGGGCAGGACCAAGGTGCTGATAATGTCTTTGCTCATGTATGCCTTCTTTCCAATTGTCACTGTACTCTTGCTGAAGGCGCTCGGCTTCATCGAGTCGGTCTTTCTCCGAACGCGGAAGGACAGGATCATCCCTTTCATCGCCTGCATAATCTGGTATTTCTGGATCTGGCATGTCTGGCGCAACATTCCCGAACCCGGGTATCCGCGGGAAATGGTGGTTTTTGCCATGGCTGCTTTCTTCACGGCCAGTGCAGGATTCATGGCAAATATTTATATGAAGATCAGCATGCACGCGCTCGCTATGGGGACTGCCCTGGCTTTCATGGTCTTTCTCGCAGCCAATCAGGGAATTCCTTATGGGATCTACCTTGCCTGCGCCATCTTTCTTACGGGGTTGGTTTGTACCGCACGTATGCTGGTATCTGACCATTCCCAGCGTGAAATCTACACTGGGCTGCTGATCGGTATTCTCTCAATACCCATTGCCAATTTCTTCACCTAGCTGCTGGCAGGCTGGAAATTAATTTTAAACAAATACAAAAAATATTAGCTAGATAATACTAAATACTTTAGCTTTGAGTTTTATTAAGACGGTTGATAAGTTTTTTAGAGCAGGAATACGTAACTCATAATTTTGGACAATGGCAAAAACAGAAAAAACCACGGAAATGTCAAACAATAACAACAGTGAAAAACTAAAAGCGCTGAAACTGACGATGGACAAAATCGAGAAAGATTTTGGCAAAGGCAGTGTGATGATGATGAATGAGAAGGGTGAAACCATGCAGGAGGTTGTATCAACGGGATCAATCGGTCTCGATGTTGCCCTCGGCATCGGCGGCCTTCCGAGAGGAAGAGTGGTTGAGATCTACGGACCTGAATCATCCGGGAAGACCACCATCGCCACGCATGTGATTGCAGAAGCGCAGAAGAAAGGAGGCATGTGCGCCTTCATCGATGCGGAACATGCTTTCGACAGCGCTTACGCCCGCAAACTCGGCGTGGATGTGGATAACCTGCTCATCTCTCAGCCGGATTATGGAGAACAGGCTCTTGAAATCGCCGACCGTCTGATCCTTTCCGGCGCTCTCGATGTGGTTGTGATTGACTCCGTGGCAGCCCTCGTCCCCAAAGGCGAACTGGAAGGAGAAATGGGCGACAGCAAGATGGGTCTCCAGGCAAGGCTCATGAGCCAGGCTCTGCGTAAACTCACTGCGACCATCTCGAAGACAAATACAATCTGCATCTTCATTAACCAGTTGAGGGAAAAGATCGGCATCATGTTCGGAAATCCCGAAACAACTACCGGCGGTAACGCACTTAAGTTCTACTCTTCTGTGAGGCTCGACATTCGCCGTAGCACACAGATCAAGGATGGCGATGAAGCAATAGGCAACCGTGTAAAGGTGAAAGTCGTCAAGAATAAGGTAGCCCCACCATTCAGGTCTGCGGAATTCGATATCATCTTCGGAGAAGGTATCTCCAAGACCGGCGAGATCCTTGACATGGGCGTAGAACTCGGCATAGTTCAGAAGAGCGGTAGCTGGTTCAGTTACAACAACGATAAACTCGGCCAGGGAAGAGATGCGGTAAAGCAACTCCTGCTTGATAATCCTGAACTGTCGAATGAGATCGAAACAAAGATCAGGGAGAAAATAAAGGAAATGCAACTGGCATAACTTCCTTTTAAGATATAAACGATGGGTTAGTTCTGGTCCCGGCTTAATGCCGGGACTTTTGTTTTAAGATTTTCTTAAACCTTTCCATCAATGTTTAAACATTGTATATTTGACGTCCGTTTTTTGAACCTTTGAAGTACCCAAACGTTGTAGAAAATCTCATGGCGACAAAACGCATAAAAAGAAAATTTGTCCTGCTTGGCATCCTGGGTCTGGTAGTCATAATGGCCGGAGTGTACTGGTATGTGGCGACTGAGAAGTTCAGCGACACCAAGGATCGCGAGGCAGCATTCACAGTTTCAGCGCTGGATTTCATACGAGAATTCACGCGTGATGCGGATGCGGCAAATGCTAAGTACCGCGATCAGATTGTGGCGCTGAATGGAGTGGTATCCGAGGTTGAGCTGGCGGACACAACTATGAATGTTAAGTTCATCGATCCTGAGACAGGCTCGCTGGCCATCTTCGCATTTCAACACCAGCACCTGGCCGAAGCGAAAACGGTGAAGGCGGGTGACAGCATATCGATCAAGGGCTCATGCAGCGGAGGCGTATTTAGTGAGATACTCGAGGTTCATAAGATCGATTTCAAAAGAAGCACTCTTAATTAGTAAACACATATTCCAAATTACAACAATGAAGAAACTCCTTTTCCTGTTCCTTGCAGCTGGCGCAGTAGCCACTGCTGACGCTCAAAAGAAAACTACCACATCGGCAGTAGTTGCCTTCGACGCAACCACCGCCCTCGATGCCTTGCCGAAAGCTGAAAACAAAACCGTGGTGGCCGCATTCGACACCAAGACCGGCTCTCTTGCTTTCGAAGCTAACGTGAAGAATTTCGCATTCTCAAACCCAACTATTCAGAATCACTTCAATGGAGAAAAATGGCTCGATTCTGACAATCACCCAACATTTACCTTCAAAGGAAAGATCACAAACCTTTCGGAGATTGATTTCACTAAAGACGGAAGCTATACTGCTACCGCAGAAGGTGTGTTGAAAGTGAAAGGAGAAGAGCAACCTCTGAAGGTACCTGCGAACATCGTAGTGAAGGACGGTACTATCAGCGCAACTTCTGATTTCACAATCAAACTCGCTGATTTCAACATCACTGGCGGAGCGATCGATGGTGGCAAAGTAGCGAAGGAACCGAAGGTTAGCGTGAAGGTGGATTTCAGATAAAAATATCACCGAATAGAAATTGAAAAGGTAAGTTCACGTGAACTTACCTTTTCTTATTATTAATTTATGATGCATACGATTTCCGAAAGTTGATGCATCGGCCAAATCAAAACATCATTGCAATCCCTCCATTACGTCAGCTATGAAGTCTACAGGAAGAAACAGCTTTCCGAAGAATACAGAGTGTCTCAGTTCGGGAGCTATCTCGATGAATTTGGAGAAGGAACGATGGTAGCCAAGCTCGAGTCCGAAGTTCAGCGTTCTACCGAAATTGAATCCAACCACTCCTACTCCACTGAAAACGGTCTTTGTCAGCGAACCTTCTACAATATCCACGCTTTCTCCTCCTTTGGTCTTGATGTGTCCTCCTACCTGGAAGCTAACTTGTGGCCCAAGTCCGAAGTACATAGATGAAAACTTCCTGAAAGGATACTTGCGAATGACTACAGGAACATTGATGTAATTAACAATGATTTTTTCAAGGTCAGTGTCAGCGCTCACTTCGGTGTTTCTGAATCCCTGCGAAGAGAATGCAGCTTCAAGGCCCAGCACTAGTGTATTTCGCTTGTCAAGCACAGCAGCAAAGCCCATCCCGCCGTTGAATCCGGTGAAATAGCCTGCACCCGCCAAATCCGGATCTTCCCATCCAACAGCTCCGGCCTGATTGATACCTGCGGTGAAATAAACTGAAGTCCTGGTGTCTCTTCTCTCATATTGAGCGAAAACAATTGTTGAGCAGAGCAAGAGCAAAGAAAGTAATCGAAATTTCATGGTGGTACGTTTTGGTGAGGGGCGAAAATATTAAAGAATTGATGCGGTCGCAATCCTTATCAGTGGGTAATTCTGTAAATTTACAGACGCGAAAATCCACTGCTTTCGTAGTACTTAAAATCATCATGGCTTTTAATTTACATAGCAAATTTTCTCCGGCAGGTGATCAGCCGGAAGCAATTAAACAACTCACGGAAGGTGTGCTGGAAGGAGAAAAATTCCAGACACTTCTCGGTGTGACGGGCAGTGGAAAGACTTTCACCATTGCGAATCTCATTCAGAATGTTCAACGGCCGACTTTAGTTCTCACGCATAACAAGACACTAGTGGCGCAACTCTACGGCGAGTTCAGGCAATTCTTTCCAGAGAATGCGGTTGAATACTTCGTTTCCTATTACGATTATTACCAACCCGAGGCGTACATGCCAGTGAGTGATGTGTACATTGAAAAGGATTTATCAATAAATGATGAATTGGACAAGTTACGCCTGCGTGCAACAAGCAGCTTGTTGAGTGGGCGGAGAGACATCATCGTGGTAGCGAGCGTGAGTTGCATCTATGGTATGGGTAACCCCACTGACTATGAGAATGGAATCATTCGCATCGACCGGGGACAGACCATTTCACGACAGGCCTTCCTTCATTCACTTGTTAACTCATTATATAATCGCACTACTATAGAATTCAATCGCGGCACTTTTCGTGTGAAGGGAGATACGGTCGATATAAACCTGCCTTATGTAGATTATGGCTATCGCATCAGCTTCTTCGGAGATGAGATTGAAGACATCGAAAGCTTCGATGTAGTAACAGGTAAGCGAATCGGAAGAATGGAAAACGCGGCGATCTTTCCCGCAAACCTTTACGTAGCGCCGAAGGATGTTTTGCA
>CBINHQ010000074.1:0-8541 GCA_966250475.1 uncultured Chitinophagaceae bacterium | reverse complement strand
AACGGAAGATCCACAACCACCAGGCATCGCTGCGCGCCTCGAATCACGGATGAAGCGTGATAGATCATCTGGTCGAGCGTGATAGGAAGCGTTGTCTCATGTCCCGCCATCACATTCGATGCGGAATCACCTACCAGGATCACATCGATTCCTGCACCATCGATTATCTTTGCAAAAGAGAAATCATAAGCAGTGAGCATGGAAATCTTCTCACCAGACTCCTTCATTTTCTGAATGGTGTGGGTGGTTACGCGTTTTACTTCCTTATTGACTGACATGTCTGTGTGTTTGTTATGATGATTAACGATGACCAGCTACTTCAGTCCTGGTCTCTTCGAAGAGAGTGTGAATGAGTCCGTCTGCAAGACCGATCTTGGGCACGAACACTTCGCGTGCATCGGCCCATCGCATTACGTTGATATAAATGAGAAGTGCAGGTACGATCACATCCGCGCGGTCTTCTCTCAATTTATACATCCGCATTCGTTGCGAGATGGAGAGCGAACTGAATTCCTTGTAATAATCGCGAAGGAGATCCAGCGACAAAGGCTTTCCTTCTTTCTTCTTGGAAAGCGAGAATATCTTGTTGATGTTTCCACCTGATCCAATTGCAGTCACATGGTGGTGACCTTTCGTCTTCGAACGGATGAAACTCTTCATCTCGTTCCAGTTTGCCTCGGTGACCTGTCCCTTGATAAGTCGTATGGTTCCGATGTTGAACGATTCCTTGAAGACTAATTTACCATCACTGAAGAAAGTGAGTTCCGTGCTTCCGCCGCCAACGTCGATGTAGAGGTAAGACTCATCTGATTTCATGTGATCGGCGATGTGATTCTCGTAGATCAGCGAAGCTTCTTCCTGTCCCGAAATGATCGATATCTTTATCCCGGTTTCCTTCTTCACCCGCTCGATTATTGCCGGACCGTTAGCGGCATCGCGCATGGCGGATGTAGCGCAAGCTTTCAGGTGCTTCACGTCGTACACATCGAGAAGAAGTTTGTAAGAATGAATTGTCTTGGTGAGCTTTTCTTCTTTGGAAGGTGTTATCTCGCCTTTTTCAAACACATCAAATCCCAGGCGAAGAGGCACGCGCACGAGTGCAACCTTAATGAATTCAGGGTCTGGATTGCCCTTCATCACATCCGTGATCAATAATCTAGCCGCGTTACTTCCAATGTCAATTGCTGCCAGTCTCAATAGCGTTCAGGTTTTTCTTGAATAAATAATTGTAGGTCTCGACCTGGGACCGCACTTTACGTTTCGAAGTTCGGACATATTCGTTGTTTAACTCGTTGTCAAGCCAGCGGGCCTTGACATTGTCCTGCAACTGGATGTTCAGGATGTCTTTCAGTTCGCGCTGTATCTCCTCACTCCATATCGGGCAGGTGGCCTCAACTCTGTGCTCGAGATTGCGAAGCATCCAGTCGGCCGAAGATATATAAACTTTCTCTTTGCCCTTGTTGTGAAATACCCACACACGCGCATGCTCGAGGTATTCATCTACGATGCTGATCGCCTTTACAGGTCTCCTGAATTTCTTGTTCTGCGAATACATGCAGAATATTCCGCGCACTATCAGTTTTATCGGCACCCCCGCACGCGCTGCCTCATAGAGCTTGTCGATTAGGTCAGCATCCGAGAGCGAATTCATCTTCAGCAAAATCCCACTTGGCTTGTTCTTCTGCGCCTGTTTGATTTCGTTGTCGATGAGCTTATGAACTTCCTTTCTCACAATGTGCGGGCTGGGAATGATCGACTGGCAGGCCTTCAGGAAATGCGCGCCTGTCTTCGGATGCTCGAGGAAGTTGAAAATCCTGTTCACATCAGCCATGATCTTCTGATTCGCCGTGAGCAGACAATGATCGGCATAGACTTTCGCCGTTTTCTCATTGAGGTTGCCCGTGCTGACGAATCCATAACTTATCTCCTTTCCATTCCTTCGCTTTTTTATCATGCAGAGTTTGGCGTGCACTTTCATATTGGGAATCTCCACGAGCACCTTCGCGCCTTCTTCTTCGAGTCTCGATTTCCACTCGAGGTTAGCTTCTTCTTCGAACCTTGCTCTCAGCTCGAGCATCACCACCACCTGCTTGCCATTACGCACTGCGTTGATCAGCGAATTGACGATGCGTGATTGCGCCGCAAGACGATAACAGGTTATTTTGATGGTCGTCACTGCCGGATCGAAGGCCGCTTCCCTAAGAAGATTTATTACCGTGGAGAATGAATGATATGGAAAATGAAGCATTACATCCTTCTGAAATATCACCTCCGAAATCTGATTATCCGCGAATGCAGGGTGAACGAAAGGCCTTCTCCGCTTGCCTGTTTCTTTGAATGCCTGCGCCGGAAAATCCATGAAGTGTTTGAAATTATGAATGCGACCGCCGGGAATAAGGTTGTCGCGTTTAGTGAGGTGCAGCCTGCGGATCAGGTATTCGAGCAGACCGGGATCCATCTCGCGATCGTAAACGAATCGAACTGGTTTGCCCTTTCTCCGGTTACGAATTCCTTTCTCCAGCTTTTGAATGATGTTTGTCGAGATGTCGTTGTCGATATCGATTTCCGCATCCCTGGTTACTTTGAATATGTGCGATTGATATTGGTCGTATCCGAAGAAGGAAAAGATCTCGGGAAGGTTGAAGCGTATCACATCTTCGAGCAAAATGATGTGATGCGTGCCGGCAGGAGAGGGAAGCATCACGAATCTGCCGAGCATCCTTGTAGGAATTTCGATCAATGCATATTTTCTCTTCAGCGCGCTTTCCTTCTTCCACATCACCACGGCGAGGTAGATCGATTTGTCGCGGAGGTTAGGGAACTGCGGAATGTTTTCGATCATCAGCGGAATCACGTTCTGGCTGACTTCCTCCTCGTAATAGTTGGTCACGAATTTCTGTTGTGCAACGGTGATGTCCTTTTCTGTTGTTAGATAGATCTTCTGTGCCTTCAGTTCCTCCACCATTCCTTCCCAAATGCGATTGAACTCGCCTTGCTGATTTAGGACGATGAGCTGAATTTCGTCGAGTATTTTTTGGGGATCTTCTTCGAGGTGGATATTGGATTTATTACCGTATTGCACCATGCGCTTAAGCGTTGCCACGCGCACGCGAAAGAATTCATCGAGGTTGTTAGAGAAAATTCCAAGGAAGCGAATTCGTTCCCTCAACGGCACCGATGGATCCACCGCTTCCTGCAACACGCGGGCATTGAAGGATAGCCAGCTTACATCACGGGGTATGATTTTGGGTTTGTTTGTCATTACAGACTAAGATTAGCATCAATTAACTAATTAACTAATTAGCTAATTAGCTAATTATTTAATTTCCGAATAATCCCCGTGGTCGAAAACCCTTCGAGAATCGGATTGATCACCACTCTTCCTCCCGCTTCAATCACTTCCTTCGAGCCGGCAATGTCTTCAACCTTGTAATCTCCTCCCTTCACCAGCACATCCGGCATGATTGCTTTGATTAGGTTCAACGGCGTGTCTTCTTCGAACATCACCACCGCATCAACCATCAACAGCGAGGCAAGCACGGTGGCCCGGGAATCCTCATCGTTAACAGGACGGCTTTCACCTTTCAATCGTTTGACGGATGCATCGGAATTCAAACCGACGATCAGTATATCGCCCTCGGCAGCAGCAGAGGAGAGAGAGAGGATGTGTCCGGCATGAATGATGTCGAACACTCCATTTGTAAAAGCGATCGTCTTTCCCTTCACGCGCCACTGGCTCACGCGACGAACAATCTCTTCCAGCGTGGCAATTTTTTCTTTTATGATTCCGGTTCCTCTCATTTATTTATATCAGCTTTCGCTGCATCTTTCGTTTATTGTGCCAGGGTAGTCCGGCAAAGCTAATTAAACCCACTATCAATATCACGATGGTCTGTGCAATCCAAAGCAGCCAGCCGAAGGCGACGGCAACTCCACTGTGCAATCCATACAGTTGCATGGACTCGCTGATTAGGTATGCATAACCGCCGATCCCACCGGGAGTGATGATCATGCCGATGCTTCCGGCCGACAATACCGTGAATGCTTCGCGAATTCCGTAGTGCTCCGTTTCCTGCAACGCGTGAAAGCCAATGTATCCTCCAGCCAGATAGAGTCCCCACAAGACCACAGTGAGCGCGAGAAATTCCGTTCTGCGCTTGAGGTGTCGAATGGCGCCGATGCCTTCAGCCACACGCTTTGAAATCTTCTTTATGATTGAAACCACATCTGATGGACGCTTCTTCTTGATCAACATCCAAAGTATTAGCAACACGGCAACCAATGCAATCACCGCAAGAGCCAGTACATAACCAGGCACTTTGACTTCCTTTTCTTCCACATTGTTATTGAAGATTAAGTCGGTGATCTGCGAATACAGTTCGGGCTGGACAAGCAATGTGATGGCGAACACAAGCAACAGGCAGAGCGCGTCGATGAGCCGCTCGAGAATGATTGTGCCTACGAGTTTATCAGCCGGCACCTTTTCATACCTCGCCAAAACCGTACACTTCAGTACTTCGCCGAGACGCGGGAAGGCCTGGTTGGCCAGGTAGCCAACCATCACTGCAAAAAATGTATTCAGTTTGTCGGGAGAATAACCCAATGGCTGCATGAGCAGCCTCCAACGCAGCGCACGCACATAATGGCTCAGCAACAAGATTATGAAAACGGGGCCAACGAGATAATACCTTGCATTGCGAAGCGCAACCCTTATCTCATTTCGCTGCTCCTGGTCGAGGTCTTTAACCGACCACCATACCAGGAATAACCCAAGTGAGAGAAAGAAAAGATATCGCAGTATGGTTCGCAGCCGCTTCTTCATGTAGTCGAAAATAAACCGAAGGGTTCAAATGACAATAGCATCACCTAGAGCTTGTTGCCTTCCTTCGGAAAGACAAGCCTGGGTTGAAAATTCTTCGCCTCTTCAAATTCCACAAGGGCGTAAGAAATGATCACCACCACATCGCCTTCGTGTCCCTTCCGGGCCGCAGGTCCGTTGAGGCAGCATATGCCGGAACCTCTTTTTCCTTTTAGTACATATGTCTCGAGCCGTTCGCCATTGTTCACATTCACCACCTGCACTTTTTCATTTACGATAAGGTTGGCGGCGTCCATCAGGTCTTCATCGATGGTAATGCTTCCCACGTAATTCAGGTTAGCTTCTGTAATGACGGCACGGTGAATCTTCGATTTCAGGATCTGAATTTGCATGCTGCAAAATTATTGATTACTAATCAGGTCAGGATTTATAATTATGTTATCTATCAAACGTATTCCATCGATGTAGGCTGCAACAAGCAACACAGCCTGTTCGTCGAGAGGAAATTCATTCAAAACATGCAGGTCGTTCGCCCTTCGCAGTTCGAGGTAATCTACCTTGAAGCCTTCCTCTTCAAGTCTGTTTTTTGCCTGCTGCAATGATTTCTTCACATCGATATGAGAAATCTCCGCCTTCACCCGCTGCAATGCGGAATGAATCAACGGAGCCTTCTTCCTCGCTTCGGGAGAGAGTCGCATATTGCGGCTGCTCATCGCCAGGCCATCATCCTCACGCAGGGTGGGGGAGATTGAAAGCTTAATCTTGTCGGTCAATCCTTTTATCTCGAGCATGCGGGCAATTACCATGCATTGTTGAAAATCCTTTTGCCCCAGGTACAATACATCCGGCTGAACGATCTCCAGCAACCTGCTCACCACATTACACACACCCTGGAAATGTCCGGGGCGAAACTCTCCTTCAAGTGTTGTCTCTAAATATCCAAGGTCGAACTGAGGCAGATTCTCATACCCATCCGGATAGATTTCTTTCACCGAAGGCAGCAGCAGAATCCCGCAACCAGCCTCCTCGAGGGCGAGAATGTCCTTCTCGAGCGTGATGGGATACTTCTCGAAATCACCCGCATCGTTGAATTGTGCGGGGTTGACGAATATGCTGCAGACCGAAAGCTCATTCTCTTTCACTGCCTCATCAATTAGTGAAATATGCCCGGCATGAAGGGCTCCCATCGTGGGCACAAAGCCGATTTTCCCTCCTGAACGACGGAAATTTGCAATGTATTCACTGAGTTTTTTAGCCTGCTTAATAAGGATCATTCAAACCTTCATTTTATGCATGAAGAGCTGCAAACTTAGCTATTCATGATAAAATAGTACCTTTGCGGACTCTTTAAAGGAAAACCGGATAAGATGTCTGCAAAAAAAAGGATTCTGTTCATTGCCAATGAAATGTCACCCTACCTGGAGTTGACAGAATTTTCAGAAACAGTAAACAAGCTTGCGATTAAGGCGAACGATAATGGCTTCGAGGTACGTTGCATCATGCCCCGGTTTGGCAACATCAACGAACGCCGCCACAGGCTTCATGAGGTGGTGAGACTGTCAGGTATAAACGTATCAGTTGATAATGACGACATGCCTCTCCAGATCAAGGTCGCTTCGCTTCCAAGCGCAAGGCTGCAGGTTTACTTTCTCGAGAATGAAGAACTCTTCAAGCGCAAATACATCTTTCACGACGAGAATGAGAAGTGGTTTGACGACAATGGCCTCCGCACCGTCTTCTTCTGCAAAGGGGCTCTTGAGACGGTAAAGAAATTCGGCTGGCCTCCCGACATCATTCATTGCAGCGGCTGGATGACGGGTCTCATTCCCGCTTATCTCAAGACCGTTTACAAGAAGGAACCGGTATTCTCACACAGCAAGATCGTTTACTCCATCGGCCAGACTACATTCAAGGAAAAGCTCGGATCGGATTTCATCCAAAAGGCGCTCATCCATCCTTCATTGAAGGAAAAGGATCTTGAAGTGTTTAAGGATGCGAACAACATCGCCATGTTCAGGGGCGGCGCCAGTTACGCTGATGCCATTACCTTTGGCGCCGATAAGATCGACAAAAAACTGGTTGATGAATTCTCTAAAGTGAGGGGCAAGAAGACTTTACAGTACAATGAAGATTCTGATTTAACAGAGTATTTACAACTGTATGGCGAACTTGCGTCGAAGTAATTTTCCCAACTCAAGCATTAAAATTTTTTTGTGAAGAAAAGACAACTGTCAGTTTCCATTCTCACCCTCGCTGCCTTTTCAATATTCGTTTTTTCATCATGTAAAAAGATAAACGAGGCCACTGACCTCGGGGGAGGACTCATTCCGCCCATCGACAACATCAACACATTCGACACCATCATTACGGTGGAAGCATACAATGATATTTTTCCCTTCACCGGTAATCCGCTTCTTGATGACTCTGCGCGCACTTCGCGTACGGATGAGCAGTTTCTCGGCGTGATCTCCAACGATCCCTTCTTCGGCAGAACCGACGCAAGGATGTTCTTCGAGATGAAGCCTCCATTTTACAAATACACGTTCCTGAACATACCACATCCCGACAGCCTGTTCATTGATTCGGTTGTCCTCGTGCTCGATTACGTGGAGACTTATGGCGATTCAACCGTTCCGCAGACTATCGAAGTTCGCGAGATCACGAGTGAATTCAGATTCGACACGCTTTATCTTCTCAGAGAAAATAATCTCACTACTGGCGCATTGCTTGGCTCAAGAACATTCGTTCCTCAATCTCTCAAAGATTCTGTGAAGGCTTACAAGGATACTACAAAGAATCAGCTCCGCATTCGTCTCGATGATTCATTTGGCGAGCGTCTGCTGATGTATGATACCGCGGGAGCAAACAATGCTTACTCGTCCGATTCAGCATTCAAGGAGAAGTTCAAGGGTTTTGCGCTGCAATCGGTAGCCGGAGGAAATGCAGTGATGGGCTTCAACCTGATGGGTGGAAACAGCAAGCTCGCGATTTATTACAAATATGCGAACGAACCCGATGATCTGGACACAACCGTAGCCTATTTTCCCTTCGCGGCAAACAGTCTTTCTGCTGCTGCGAATTACGTCACTCGCGACTACAGCGGCACACCATTGATGGCTGCCCAGGGTGGAGCTACTCCTGACCCGATCCTGTACATCCAAAATACTCCTGGTACGTTTGCCACCATCAAGACTCCTGATCTCGTTGGACTCAGCAACAGGGTGGTGCATCGCGCAGAACTAATTGCCGAACAGGTTTACGACATCAGCGACTCCATGTTTGCGCCACCACCGTATTTGTACCTCGATGCTTACGATCCAGACCTCGATAAGTACCGTACCATTCCATACGATGTATTATTCACTTCGGCAACCACGCTCAACCTCGATGCGTTTGGCATCATACCAGCTAATTCGATAGATGAGAATGGTAAGACCATCAAGACCTGGAGGTTCAACATCACGCGCTATGTACAACACATAGTGAATGGAACGGAAGATGTGTACGACCTCAGGCTTTCATCGCCATTCTATTTCTTCAATCAGTACAAACCTACTCCGGCCTCTGTACCGACAACCCAGCCCATTTCCATCAATCCAACCACAACAAAAGGAAGGGTGAGGATCGCGGGCAATACGGGGCCTGGCGATACGAATCCTCATCGAATGAGGATAAGGATAATTTATTCAAAGCTTTAGTGAATAAGCTTTTTGTATAAAAAA
>CBINHQ010000073.1:0-8588 GCA_966250475.1 uncultured Chitinophagaceae bacterium | reverse complement strand
AAAGTGAATCGCGGGTGGCGATCTATGACGAGTCGATGGAAAAGCCAATGGCTGTTTGTGAGATGGAGGTTACCAAGGACAAAAGCATCCTTCGTAGCGTTAAAAAGACGGCAATGCATCAAAGCCTGTTGATGGCTTTATGCTGGTATCTTTTTGTTTCAGTATCGAAGGAAATTCCCGCAGAGCTGGTTTAAGCTTCCTATAGTTTTTCCCATACATCTTTCGCAAAGCCCTCAAGGGAGGGGTCACGTGCACCCATTAGCAACAACACGCAATCGTCGGTGAGATGTGCCCTCACTGATTCAAGCAAATCTTTTCTATCTTCTACGAAGTAGGCTTTTTTTCCTCTCGCCTTGATATCGTTAATCAAATCCCCTGCAGAAATATTTTTTGTGGCCGTTCCACCGGCGTAGAAGATTTCGCTCATCCAAATTTCATCCTGGGATCTCAGCGCTTCAGCAATCTCGTGCACAAAATCCTCTCTGAGGAATCTTGTGGGTCCGTAGCCATGCGGCTGAAACCATGCGATAACTTTTTTTGCAACGGGCTGGCACGCGCGAATGGCCGCGGCACATTTTACGGGATTGTGCGCATAGTCATCGATTAGCCAGGCGCCATTCTTCTTACCAAAGACCTGGTGTCGACGATAGATGCCTTTGTAACTTTCGAGCGCGTATGCAGAGGTTTGAAGGTCGACGCCAATCATGCCCGCAACTGCAGAAGCTGCAAGCGCATTTTCCATGTTGTGCCTGCCGAGTATGTTAATGTGAAACGGAGTATTATTGATGGTAAACCTTATACTCAACCCTTCCTGGTTAAAATTATCTGCTATGTACCCTGCGGGGATGGCAGGATCAGCGGAAAAATCATTTTCCTTTTCTGTAGAAAAATCCTTCGCTAGTGGATGAGAGCGATTCACTGAAAATCGCTTGGAGTTGCCTCTGAATTTTGCAAACAGATCCAGCAAAGTCTCGATGTCTTTGTGATCCTTGTCGATATTCAGCAGCAAGCCTATCTCTGGTTTGTATTGAATAATGGAACCGTCGCTTTCATCGGCTTCGATTACGAGCCATTCGCCTTTCCCGACTTTTGCATTGCCAATCTTTCCTTCAAGCATGATGCTTACGAGCCCCGCACCGCTGATGATGCTGGGATCAAGCCCGGCACTACTCAGGATATCGAACAGCATGGCTGTAGTCGTGCTCTTTCCACTGGTGCCGCTCACTGCGATAGTACGCTTGCCGGATGCGATCAGCGCGAGCAACTCCGATCGTTTGAGGATTGGAATGCCCAATTCTTTCGCCTTGATTACCTCAGGCACAGTGTCTTCGATGGCAGTGGAAACAATTACGAGATCGGTTTCTTTCGTGATTCCGCTGCCATCCTGAACGAAGCAGGAAATTCCTTCGGCTTCGAGTTTATCCTTTGTATCGTTCGCTGCGCCTGCTGCGAAGAACCGATCACTTCCGCTCACTTCTTTACCAATGCCTTTGAGATATTGTGCGAGTGCGCTCATACCTGTGCCGGCAATGCCGATGAAGAAAGGCCGGCGGAAATCATCGATCGAATTAATCATGCTGCAAAGAAAGGGAATTCGGGCAAACACTTCATTTGCGGGGAGCGGCAACTGATCAACCCTGATCTGCAATTGATGCACGAGCCCAAGGGAGCAAAGAAACGGCTGTCGTAATCTTGACAATCATTAAACCTTATCAACCTTACAGAAATGAATTTTGAAAATTCCGTGTTTGACCTGCAACCTGCAGCCATCAACACACTTAAAGGGCGAAAGATCCTCTTCGCCTGCTTCCCCGCCGATGGTCACTTCAATCCACTCACTGGGCTTGCCGTTTTCCTAAAAGAGCAAGGCTGTGATGTGCGCTGGTACACCTCTAAGAACTATGCAGATAAGTTGAAGAAAATCGGCATTGTCCATTATCCATTTGTGAAGGCAATCGAGATCATCAACGAAGATTTCGACGAAACTTTCCCGGAGAGAAAAGCAATCAAGAGTCAGATCAAGAAACTGAAGTTCGACATGATCAACCTCTTCGTGCTGCCATCATCAAAATACTATGAAGATATACTTGAGATCAGGGAAGAGTTTCCCTTCGATGCGGTAATAGCAGACTGCGCATTTCCGGGAATTCCTTACCTGACTGATAAGATGAACGTGCCGGTGATTGCAATCGGAGTGTTTCCGCTCACTGAGACTTCGAAAGACCTGCCGCCGATTGGACTCGGAATGACGCCATCTTACAGCTTCCTTGGCAAACTGAAGCAGGCTGTTTTACGTGCGATAACCAACAAAATGATTTTCGGCGAACCGAACAGAGTATTGTGGAAGACTCTCGAGCAACATGGAATTGGTCACAAGAATGAAAGCATATTCGACATGCTGATCCGCAAGTCATCGGTATTCCTGCAGGTGGGAACTCCTGGCTTCGAATACAAACGCAGCGACATGAGCCCGCACATACATTTCATTGGCGCTCTCCTGCCCTGGTCGGCTGCAAAGAACCATGTGCCCTGGGAGGATGAGAGATTGCATAGATATGAAAGAATCATTCTCGTAACACAGGGAACCGTAGAGCGAGACGTGGAGAAGATTCTCGTCCCTACACTCGAGGCATTCAAGGGAACTGATACACTGATCATAGCCACAACCGGAGGATCTGGGACAGAAGATTTGAGAAAAAGATTTCCCGAACAAAATCTGATAATTGAAGATTTTATTCCATTCGCGGATGTAATGCCGTACGCAGACATCTACATTACAAACGGCGGTTACGGCGGTGTGATGCTGGGAATAGAAAACGAACTCCCGATGGTAGTCGCAGGAAAGCACGAAGGAAAGAATGAGATCAATGCAAGAGTGGGATACTTCGGTCTTGGTGTAAATCTCAAGACCGAAACTCCTGGTCCGGCCAAGATCAGGAATGCGGTAGAGAAGATTTATGCGGATGCGAGCTACAAAAAGAACGTAGTTGCGCTGGCAGGTGAATTCAGGAAGTATGAACCGAAGAGATTGTTAGGGACACATCTCGAGCAGTTGGTGGGCACGTCGGTTTATTAACGCTCAACTCTCCCGCTACGGATCATTTCGCCGAATCCCATTCGCTGTGCAAGACCATTCACTGCCTGGGCAATTCGCCTGGTGCGGGTGGGGATGGTCTTTGCATCGTCGATCCACTTGCTGAAGTATCTCTGGTGTGATGCGGGAAGCGATTTGAAAAACTCCAGCGCTTGTGGCTCGTCGTTAAGGCAGGCCATGAAGTCGGCATTGAACTCGAAAGGCTTTGTATCAACTGAGAGTTGAACCGAAACCATAGCGCCATGTCTCTTGCCGATTCCTTTCCGAAAGGCAGCGTTAAGAGGAAGGATGAAATCGCCGCCGCCCATAGGAAGGAGCGCAACGTTGGAGATGCGGAATTTGTCCAGCTTACCCTTCACGCGAAAACTCTTCCGGTGGCCGGGCATTAATTCCTCAGCTATCTCGGAGGGAATGAGGATGTATGTCCATCCTGATTTTTCGCCCTTTTGTTCGAAGCGCTGAATGGGAGCGGAGAAAGTTCGCATATCTCAAAGATAATTGGTTGGTGGGATTTTGATGAGGGATGGGAGATGAGAGATGAGAGACTTAAATCCGAGGATGATTCAAATTAATAAAGTCTCTTCAACTCGAAGACTCTCATTCCTCATCCCTCATCAAACAGTACCTTATGCAAGATATTTCTATACAAACCAAAAGAGGCCATACGGCCTCTTTGTATTTGGACTAAGGGTAAGGGTTAATCGACTTATTATTTTACTTTGCGTTCACCAGTCTCTGCGTCAACTTTGATCTTGCTTTCTCCGTCCTTGATCTTAACGTCGCCATCTGCTTCTACTTTCTTCTTGTAATCGCCATCCTTAAGTTTCCAATCTCCATCTTCATCGGTCTTTACCTTAATATCCCAGGAACTTCCGTTCTTAGTAATCTGGCCGTTAACTACCTCACCGCTTCTTCCATTAATTGTGTCATTAGTCTTTGTATCTACGTACAGGCTGACTGGTTCCCTGGTTTCCGCATTCACCATGAGCCCTGAATTTTCATCCTTCTCGAGTTCTACGGCCTCACCGGTATTGAGGTCAACGTACCTCGAATCGGCGGTATTACATGCGGCCCACATGATTGGTAAAGCAAAAACGAAAATCAACAATACTCGTTTCATAAATTATAAATTTGGTTACCCTTAAGAATACAATTCAAGTGCCATTATTGAATTCACCTTTAAATGAGCGTTGTAGAATATTTTCCCCGATTTAAATCTTCTCTAACAATCCGGTATTGTTTGTGATTTAAATTTGTCTGCCTTTCCCGAAATCAATCGTATGCTGTCGAGAATTATCCTCATTTTTTTTCTAATCTCCGCTGTGGCTAGTGTACAAACTCTGTACTCACAGGAGAATTTAATCAGCATAAAGACATTAAATGAAACGAGGCAAGCCGTTCCCTTCGCTACCGTTACGGTGATCCGTTCGGGAGATTCTTCCTTCGTGGCAAGAACATCTACAGACAGTACGGGTGTTGCCAGGATCAATCTTCAGGATGGCGATTACCTTCTCCTAATCACATCGGTGGATTACTTGAGATTGGAGGAGACATTAAAGGTCGAGCCATCGAATCGTGAGTTTATTTATTACCTCCGCGCCGCTACAACTCTTGGCGGAGTAACGGTTACTTCATCCAGGCCGTTGATACGTCAAGAAGATGATAAGACGATTGTGGATCCTGGAAACCTGGTGGAGAGTTCCACAAGCGGGTATGAAGTTATTGAAAAAACCCCCGGCCTGTTCATGGACCAGGATGGGAACATCTACATTCACAGCACCACTCCTGCCACCATCATGATCAACGGAAGGGAGATGAAGATGAGCACAGCGGATATTGCCAGCCTGCTGAAGAGTCTGCCGCCGAACTCCATTGCAAGCATCGAGATAGTGCGCACACCTTCGGCAAAGTATGATGCATCCGGAAGCGGCGGTGTTGTAAATGTGATACTAAAGAAAGGCGTGAGACTCGGGCTTACCGGAAGTGTTAACGGCGGCATACAACAAGGAAATTATGGCAACCAGTTCGCGGGTTTTAATATCAACAACAATGATGGTGCGCTCACGACTTATCTAAACTTCAATTTCACCAGGAGAAACTCCATGGAGCAGATAAAGACAGATCGCTGGTTGGGCGGTGATACAGTTCTGAGCCAGGATGCATTCACCAAATATCCTTCTACAATTTTCTACACTGGCTTTGGATTATCTTACCAGGCTTCACCGAAATGGAGTTTCAGTTACGATGGAAGACTGAACATTTCGAACTACCACAACCGCACTGACAATGCAAGTAAGATTGAAGAAGTTGAAACCGGGGAATTGTTTACCGAAAACATTAACAGAGTAAGTAACAAGGGTCGAACATTTATGATGAACCACGGCGGCAATGTTAAACTGAAGATTGATTCGCTAGGATCAGAATGGACAACTGACGCGTCATATACTTATTCCTCCGGACCGTATAGTCAGGTATTTGGGACCGCGTTTACGTTACCATCATTTCCCGACATAAATGGCGATGGCGATATTGACTCCCGCAGGCATTACATCTCTGCACAATCTGACCTCACATTAAAACTTCCACGCAGAATAACTGCAGAAGCAGGATTGAAATACACCTTTCTCGATTTCAGAAACGCAACCGAATACTTCACCACCATTGGAGGCAATAGGGAAAAGGATCATGGAAGAACCAGCACCTATCACTATCGCGAGAACCTGGGATCGGCATACATACAGGCGTCGAAGACATTTTTTAGGAATGTCATTCTGAAATCAGGAGTAAGAATGGAGAATACAGTGATGAGGGGAAGGCAGATCATTCCCGGTGACACGACGTTCAGGGTTAATCGAACTGATTTCTTTCCATACGTGTACCTGAGTAAGAAACTGATCACCATTGCTGGTTTTGAATTGAGAGCATACCTTGTTTACAGGAGAACGATTCTTCGACCTGTGTATGAGCAATTGAATCCATTTCCAAGATTCATTGATCAATACCTTTCAGAAGTCGGCAACCCACGTTTGCGACCACAGTTTAACCAAAACTATGAAGCAAACATAAGTGTGAATGAGATGCCGATACTTGCAGTAGGGATGAACAGAACAAAGGACATCTTCACAAATGTGATCTACAGCGCGGATACAAACCATGTGCTCGCCTATCGGACATACGACAATCTCGGTAGCAACAAGGAGTTTTACATTCGTGGTCTCGGTGCGATACCACCCGGTGGAAAATATTTCTTCGTCTTGGGCGGGCAGTACAATCACAATTTCTACGAGGGAATTTATGAGAACAGCCCGCTTTCATTCAAGAGAGGCAGTTGGACATTCTTCACCTATCACACGCTCAAATTGGGTACGCGGTCAAACTTCACGTTGAGTGGATTTGTGCGGCTTAAAGGGCAATTGCAATTCTACGAGCTGAGCACTTTCGGAGCATTGAATGTTAGCATCAATCGAACATTCATTAACAAGAGGCTTACGGTTACACTTAGCGGCTCAGACATCTTAAGAACAAACAAGAATGAGTTCCTGATCCACCAGGGTAGTGTGAAGGCCATGGGATTCCGGGCGGGAGATACCCAGAGGTTTGGACTAAATCTCCGTTATAATTTCGGCATTAGGAAGAAGGAAGATAAGCCAGCCTTCCCGAATGTTGAATTTCCTGGTTAATTAGAGGGAAAAAGTCAAGTTTTCCGTATGTAATAAATCTTTAACAGCATCTGTTGTATTACTATGGAGACATGCTCTATATTTAATTAACTAAACTGAAACCGATGCGTCGTCTGCTGCCTCCCTCTTTGTGCCTTGTGTTCTTCATTACGAATTTCAATTCTGTCTTCGCCCAGGACTTTGAAAAGGACGGGGTACCTGATACGATAGAAAGGTTTGAAACAAAACCGGTAGACTGCAGGGAAACAACCGGAGTTAACCAGCCGGGTATTGCAGATGCATATCCATACCTTTCTGCAGACGCATTGCGTCTTTATTTCACCACAAACCGGGAAGGCGGTCACGGAAGGTTTTACATCAGCACAAGAAATAGCATCGAGGAGCCATTTGGGGAACCAACTCCGCTGGGTGTGGACCTGGTGGATGGTTACTATGCCGGCACACTCACGCTGGACGAACTCACACTATGCATGGTTTATCGAGGAGACATGTACCTGTCGTACCGTAAAGATTTAAACTCAGAATTTTCATCCCCGGCAATAATTGATGGTCAGAGCGGCGGGTTTCATTTTGGTCCTGCTATATCTCCGGATGGAAACCAGATCATCGTTAATGTGAAATCAGGTAAAGATGAATTGTTGAAGATGTATAGAAAGGTACAGGAAGGAGTTTTTGAAGAGGCAGGTCTTCTTCCAATTCCAGATGGATATGAGCCGGGGCCTGGACAATTCAGCAAAGATGGACTCTCATTTTACTTCAGCCTGGAGCAGCCTGGTATCCCCGAGGCAACAATCTGGAGGTATTCGAGAACAACAGTTAATGATAAGTTTGTTGATCTTGAAAAACTTCCGGTTACCATCAATTCATTGATGAGAAATTTTCAACCATCAATCAATGGTGATGGTTCTGTGTTCGTGTTTGTTACTTCACAAAATGACCTTTGGGAAGAGGACGATATTGTTCTTGTGAATGATCCTTCAAAACGTTTAAATGCGCCTGAACAGTTTGCCAGGGTAATCAATAATGAATCGGGCGATCTTAAAGTGATGAACAAAGTTGTAAGCACAGAAGTGAAAGCATTCCCCAATCCTTTTCAAAATAATATCGTAATTCAGTCAGACGGTGACGTGACAGATGGCGCAACATTTTTACTTTATGATCTTAGAGGAGGACTCATTTTAAAGCAACGCATCAATTCAAGAAGAACGGATATTCAGCTCAATCACTTATCCTCAGGTACATATGTTTACCAATTAGTGAGTCCGCAACAAACGATGATCTCTTCAGGGAAATTGGTAAAGGCTAAATAAACTATTTCGTTAATAGTTTAAATAAATGATTGTTGAATAGGCAATAGTCATATCTTTGCCTTGTTAATTTGAGTTCTTCAGCATCTCGTAAGTGAATGTCCTTTCTGCTAAGTTAAATTCTGCAAACAGTCAGTCTTCTCATACCGTGCGTTTTTCTCAAGTATTTTTTATTCTAATTTTCTAGTTAATGAACATTTATGTTTCTAACTTAAGCTTCGCCGTTCAGGACGATGACTTAAGAGGTTTCTTCGCCGAGTATGGAGAGGTTACATCAGCAAAAGTTATTATGGACAAGTATACAAATCGTAGCAAGGGCTTCGGTTTCGTAGAAATGCCCGATGACGCAGCCGCTCAGAAAGCTATCAATGAACTTGATGGTGGAATGGTTGAAGGCCGCGCTATTAAGGTAATGGTTGCAAAACCAAAAGAAGAAAGGGCTGACAGGTCTTCTTACTCAAGAAACCGCTGGTAATACCTAGCTTCCCAAAAAAAAATGGCATCAAT
>CBINHQ010000072.1:0-8632 GCA_966250475.1 uncultured Chitinophagaceae bacterium | reverse complement strand
CGGCAGAGAAAGCCGCGCCAAAAGCAGATGCGATCTCCATTCTCGATAAGCTGTCGAAAAAATATCCTGAGATACGGCAGGAACTGATCACAACAGTCGAGTCCGATTGGGAACATGCCACACCCGCCTTTCGCGCGAGAGCAAAGAACGTACTTGGCTTAAGACGCTAGTTTCTTCCTTGGGCGATAGAATTCGCGGAAGATGAGTCGCAGGTTTGGATTGTAAGTAACATAATTGTACAGCCAGTTCAGGAAGACAAAGAATCTGTTCTTCACCCCAAGTATCAGCATCAGGTGCAAACCCATCCAAATCAGCCATGCGAAGAATCCACTGAAGTGCATCTTAGGTTTTGAAAGATCAACCACAGCAAGATTCCTTCCCACGGTTGCCATCGATCCTTTGTCGAAATATTCGAAGTCGTAGAATTGAGTCGACTTCCTTTCGAGTCGAATCAAATTCTTCGCTAACATTCCCGCTTGTTGTTGTGCTACAGCTGCCACCTGTGGATGCCCATTTGGATACTTCGGAGTTTCCATGTAGGCCAAATCACCGATCACATACAACCCATCGAATCCTTCCACCTCGCAACGCCTGTTCACACGAATCCTGTTGCCACGCACCACCAGGTCTTTCTCGATTCCCGCAGGAACATTGCCTTTCACACCCGCTGTCCATATCACCGTGCTCGAAGGAATCTTGTTCCCATCCTGCAGCAACACATCAGCCCCATCATAATCTTTCACCAGAGTATTCGTCATCACCTTCACACCGAGCCGCTCGAGGTATTTTCGCGACTTCACGGATGATTTTTCACTCATCGTTCCCAGCGTCTTTCCCGCTCCTTCGAGCAGGTAGATGTTCATCTTCTTAAAATCCAATTCGGGATAATCGCGTGGCAATGCATATCGCTTCATCTCCGCCAACGCACCGGAAACCTCCACTCCCGTAGGCCCCCCTCCCACTACCACAATATTCATCAAACGTTCAAGATTCTCCTTATCCTTCTCCACGATCGCGTCCTCGAAGTTTTGAATGATCCTGTGACGAATTTGTATCGACTCCACCGTGGATTTCATCGGAAATGCATTCTCCGCCAGACTCGCATTGCCAAAGAAATTCGTATCCGCACCAAGCGCAAGCACCAGCACATCATACGTCAATTCATCCGTGTCGGTAATCACTTTCTTTTCCTTCGGCTTGATCTCGCGAACTTCCGCCAATCTAATTCTCACATTCTTACTCTTCTGAAAAACCTTTCGCAACGGAAACGAGATATTACTCGCATCCAATCCTGCCGTGGCTACCTGGTAAAACAATGGCTGAAACTGGTGATAATTGAACTTGTCGACGAGCGTCACCTCAATGCCCGGCTTGTTGTTGAGCTTCCTCGCGAGTTTCAATCCTCCAAATCCTGCACCGGCGATAACTACTTTCATGATACATCCTTTGGTGAAAGAATACTCAAATTTACAAAATTTTCAGTATTTATTGAAAATTCTGGAAATTCTTTCCCGAATTCGAAACTCTGATTGACCAATTAACTTATTATCTAATTAATAAACCATCCTCACCTTAATCGTTTCCTTCACATTTTTCAGAAGCTGGAAGGCCTGGCTGGAGATTTTCTTGTCTACGTCGAGAACCACGTAACCTATCTCTTCATTCGTCTTGAGGTATTGCGAGAGAATGTTGATACGATGCCTGGAAAGCCGGGTGTTTATTTCCGATAGCACGCCAGGAACATTGCTGTGAATATGCAGAATGCGGTGTGCGCCCTCCATTGGAGGCAGCGCGAGTGCGGGAACTGTGTGAGAACCATTGGTGATGCCTTTTTCGAGATAGTTGAAGAGTTTCGTGCTCACATCCTGTCCGATGTTTTGCTGCGCTTCTTCGGTTGATCCTCCGATATGAGGTGTGAGTATCACATTAGGCAAATCCTGCAAGGGTGTTTGGAAACGATCTCCGTTTTTCTCAGGCTCCCAGGGAAACACATCAACTGCAGCGCCGCCGATTTGTCCTTCGATTATCGCCTTGCGAAGTCCTTCGAGGTCCACGATTTCCCCTCTCGCATAATTGATCAGCATCGCTCCTTTCTTGAAATGCTTAAACGCATTCTTGTTGATGAGATTCTTCGTCTGTGCAGTCTCGGGCACATGCAGTGTGACGATATCCGATTTACCGAGGAGATCTCTCAGCGTTTTCGCATCCGTTGCATTGCCGAGAGGAAGTTTCGTTTCCACATCGTAGAAGATCACCTTCATGCCAAGAGATTCGGCAAGTACGCTCACTTGCGAGCCGATGTTTCCATAACCGATAATTCCGAGAGTTTTTCCTCTCAATTCATAGCTCCCAGATGAATCCTTCATCCATATCCCATCGTGCGCGGCTTTATTCTTCTCAGGGATTCTCCTTATGAGCATGATCGATGCGCCGATCACCAATTCCGCCACGGAACGCGTATTCGAATAGGGGGCATTAAAAACTACTACGCCATTTCGCGTAGCATTGCGTAAATCTACCTGGTTCACACCAATGCAAAAACACCCGATTGCTTGTAGTTTTTTCGATGCAGCCAATATTGGAGCGGTGATCTGCGTTTTGGAACGTATCCCGAGAATATGCACGTTGCGGATCTCTCGAATCAGTTCTTCTTCCGACAACGCTTTTGTGATTTTTTCAACCTGGGTATAACCTTGTTGCCGGAAATTCCTGATCGCCGCATCACTGATATTCTCCAGAAAAAGTATTCTTACTTTTTCCTTCGGGTAACTTGTCTTCGTTCCTTCCATAATTGACTGCAAATATGCGTATTACTACTGAGAAAATGCACGAAATCAAGGCTTTTGGCACTAGTCCGGCGAGATTTTTGCCGCACCTTAGAGTTAGAATGAAACGCCTTACCTGGATATTGATTATGCTCATTGCCGGCGGATGGAATTGCAACACTTCATCCGGCAGCAGGCAATACATTGCGAAGGATAATTCAAAGCAATACTTTCCCCCTACTCCTGCCCCATTAAGTAAACAAAAAGTTCGTGAGCACAATCGTGTGTTGACTGAATTCTTCCAGGACAAACTGATTCGCCGCGGTTTCAACGGCGGAATCGTTATCGCGAAAGACGGCGCAATTCTTTATGAAAAATATGTAGGCCGTGAAGACTTGCGCGGAACGACCGCAATGACGGACAGCACCTCGCTTCACATTGCATCAACGAGCAAGACATTCACCGGCATGGCAGTGCTTCGCCTGGCCCAGGAAAGCAAACTCTCGCTGGATGATACGCTGCAGAAATTCTTTCCCGGCCTCCCCTACCCTGGCATCACCGTGCAAATGCTGCTGAATCATCGCAGTGGTCTTCCAAACTATGTATACTTCGTACCTAACAGCAAATGGGACAAAAAGAAGTTCGTGACGAACGAAGACGTACTCAACATTCTTTACACGGAGAAACCATATCGTAGCTATGCTCCGGGAAGAAGATTCAATTACAGCAACACCAATTATGTACTGCTGGCAATGATCATCGAGAAGGTGACCGGCATGTCCTATTCTGATTATCTCTCCCAACAATTCTTCCAACCGTTGGGTATGAACAATACATTCGTGTATTCTCCGGCAGATAGCGCACGCGCAACTCCTTCATTCACGGGTACGGGAAGATTTTGGGATAACGACTTTCTCGATCATACATATGGCGATAAGAACATCTACTCCACTCCACGCGATCTGTTGAAATGGGACCAGGCATTCTACACGAATCAACTCCTCAGCCAGGAGATGCTCGATTCAGCCTTCACTGCATATAGCAACGAGCGTCCATCGAAGCATAACTACGGTTTGGGATGGCGTCTGCTTTCCCTCCCCGAAGGAAAGAAGGTTGTCTACCACAATGGCCGCTGGCATGGAAACAACTCTGCCTTCGCGAGGCTGGTTGATGAAGGTGTGACCATCATCATTCTTGGAAACAAGTACAACAGCAACATCTACACTTCCGCAAGGAAAGCCTACGATCTCTTCGGCAACTACCTCGATGATGAGGAAGATGACGACATCGTAATGTTTACCTCAAAAAAATCAGCTTCAAAAACGACGAATAAGCGATAAGTTTGGTTCATGAAAATTCCGGGAGCCTCGGATATTCGCGAATGGGACCAATATACGATCGAGAATGAGCCTATTGCCTCCATCGATTTGATGGAACGAGCCGCTACTGCCTGCGTGAAATGGCTCAAGGAAAATTCATTCACAGGTAAAGAGTTTCACATCTTCTGCGGCAAAGGCAACAACGGCGGCGATGGTCTCGCCATTGCAAGAATGTTGAGCCGTAACGGAGAGAGCGTTGTGGTACACATTCTGGAGTTTGGCCACCTCGGCACTCCCGACTTCCAGGCAAATCTTGCACGACTTCACCAGATTCCACAAGTTGAGATAAGGTTCATACAAACAGAAGAGAATTTTCATTCCGCAGGAAATGACTGCATCGTTATCGATGCATTGCTTGGTTCGGGACTTAATCGTCAACTCGAATCGGTCACAGCCGCGCTTGCAAATCATTTGAACAGTCTCGCTTGCAAACGCATCTCCATCGACATTCCGAGCGGAATGTTCACCGACAGATCTTCGAAAGGAAATACGATGGTGAAAGCGCATCATACACTTTCGTTTCAATGTTACAAGCCTGCATTCATGGTGGCGGAGAACGGGCCTTATCTCGGCGAAGTGCATGTGCTGGACATCGGTCTTCATCACGATTATTATGAAAAGCTTCAGGCGAGATTCGAGATGACGGATGATGAGATTCTCGCATCTATCTTCAATCCACGTGATCCTTTTTCACACAAAGGCACACACGGTCACGCGCTGATTCTTGCAGGAGGATACGGAAAGATGGGCGCTGCGCAACTCTGCGCGAAGTCGTGCCTGAGGAGCGGAGCAGGATTGGTTACTTGCCACGTTCCAAAATCCGGATATGAGATCATGCAGACTGCTGTGCCGGAGGCGATGGTGAGCACGGACTTCAACACTTCCTTCCTCACGAATTTCGAAGGAGATTTATCGAAATATGATGCGTTGGGAATTGGTCCCGGAATAGGAACAGCAAAGGAAACGAGGCAATTCCTTCGGAAAATTTTCAAGGAATACAAGGGACCGATGGTGCTCGATGCGGATGCATTGAACATAATTGCAATGGAAGAATCGCTCATATCTTCCATCCCGAAAGGTTCGATTCTTACGCCACATCCGGGCGAGTTCAGGCGACTATTCGGCGAGAAGAAGAATGATTTTGAATTGATCGATCTCGCGATGGAGAGGGCCAATTCGCTTAACCAAATCATTGTGTTGAAGGGGCATCACACACTAATTGCAATTCCGGGAAGGATTCCGTTATTCAATGGCACAGGAAATGCAGGTATGGCCACAGGTGGCAGCGGCGATGTGCTCACGGGAATAATCACCGCACTGCTTGCGCAAGGATATTCGCCGGCAGGAGCAGCGATTGTGGGAGTATGGATGCATGGATTCGCAGGAGATGAAGCAGCGGTGTTATTCTCGAAAGAATCAATGATCGCAGGTGATATTATTACTCATTTACCAGGCGCATTTGCCTATCTTAACACAATTATTTCATAGCAATCCCAATATTTTGCCGTTATGAGATCCTTGCTTTTCCTTTCGGGTATAATTCTATTGCTTTCAGGTTGTGAAACAGATATCGATGTGGCAGGAGCTCAGAAGGCGCCTGGCCTCAAGGTTGATTCCTTCACTGTTGTCTCTGGTAAGGATACAATCATTCATACCAGAAAGGGAGCAAGAATAACCATTCCTGCTGATGCGTTCTCGGTTGACGATGGCACTACCGTGCTCGTTGAAATCCAGGAGGCCTACAACATTCACGATATTATTCTTGCCGGAAACTTGCGTACGAGTTCGAATGGCGAACATCTTTCCAGCGGAGGAATGATTTACTTCAATGCAACGGCGGAGGAAAAGGTTGAAATAAAAAATCCGGTCGGCGTTTCGATCCCGACTGAATTCTATCGTGATGGAATGCAACTCTACAAGGGCGAGAAGGATGAAAACGGAAATATCAACTGGAAGGAACCGAAACAGATTGCCCCAAATCCGGAAGCTGCAACGATTGAAAGTGGCAAGGTCCTGTTTCAGGCAAACTGCAGTACCTGCCATGCAATTGGAAACGATATGACCGGTCCTAATCTTGCACATTTTCCAGCCAGATTTAAAGATTTTAGTGAGCATGATCTGGAAAGATTGGTGTCCCATACGTGGTGGAAAACCGATACCGGTACGGCTCATCCCGAATGGGAACGAGTTGCCTCATACCGCTGCAACCTCAAAAGAATGTTTGGCAGTGTTGGAACACAATTTCCGAATCTTAAAGGAGAAGATTTTGAAAAATTGGTCAAATACATTCAACAGGAATCAGATAATCGCCAGCTTCCTCTACCTGAACATGCAAGTTTAATGAACTGTATAGACAGTTGTATTTTGTTTGGGCAGCAAATGCAATTGTTAAACGCAGAAGAGAATGGATTGAAATCAAAAAGGCAGAAGATCGAGAACGATGCCGAGAATAGAGATAGAAAAAAAACATCTTCTACCATTCCGGCGCCCGCCGAGGCAGTTGGAGATTCCAACTTTGTTTCTACCCAAATTTCTTCAGGTATCTATTACGATTTCGAAATTGATGCTCCGGGTTGGTATAATATCGACATGCTGCTGAAGAATATTGAAGGAATAGTTCCATCGGAACTCATCGTGAGGATCACGGGAGAGTTTCGAAAGAAGGTGCAGGTCTTTCTCATCATTCCTTCCATGAAAGTGTATGTGGAGGGAGGATATTCAGGAATGAAGGAAGATGAATTTGCATTTTATGAGAGAACAGGGGGAATTCCGCTGCCCCAGCAAGCCAAGGCATACATACTGGCTGTTACCGAATCCGGATCAGCCATTGCATTTGGATTACAGGAATTCACTACTTCGAGAAGGCAGGAGTTAGAGATAAGCCTCTACTCATCGAGCAGGGAGCAATTCAACAAAGCCATCCGTTCGTTGCCGCTTGATGGATTTTCAATGAAGGCTGTAGATACCAAATATGCGGATGAACTCCGAAAACTCGATACGGCGATACAGGATTTGGAAGTCAGGCGGGCGAAAATGGACGAGTTGAAGCCGGTTGGGTGTAGTTGTGAGTGTTTGGGCGCGAAGGATGGTTATAGTGAAGCAGTACAATGATCGTTGACAAGCTTGCCCTGACGAAAGTCAGGGTTGACCGTAGACTGCAGACCGATCTTTCGTTATCAAGATTTTTCTATTGCCGGACCATTGTACGCAGATTTATTATGATGAATTATGATTGGTTATGATCGATCATAATAAATCATAAGCAATCATATCTAATCTGCGTCCAATGGTCCTGCAATAGCAAGTTTGGAGTTTGAGGTTTGAAGTTTGGTTTAAGAGTTTAAAAGTTTAAGAGTTTAATCGGACTCTTCAAACTTAGGATTCTTCTCTCATCCCCGATTTTCATCGGGGCAGGCTCCTCATCCCAAGACCTCATTCAGGCCAAGCTTTTCAGCGATTTAAGGTCAATAAGACACCTAAAATTCCCCATTCCATATTCCCCTTTCTCCCCTTATCTTTGCCGTCCTTAAAACTTATATCAAGAATACTGCAGTATGGACAAATTGATCTATCTCGTTCCAGTCATGGGTCTCATCGGGCTGATTTATACGCTGGCGAAATTCAATTGGGTTTCGAAGCAAGATGCGGGCACCGACCGCATGAAGGAGATCAGCAAATACATCAGCGAAGGCGCCATGGCCTTTCTCAAAGCCGAATGGAAAATTCTCGGATACTTCGTAGTAATAGTTGGAATCTTACTGGCTGTAATGGCGAGCGCCAATCCTCATTCGCACTGGCTGATCGCCGGAGCCTTCGTTGTTGGTGCCGTATTCAGCGCCACTGCCGGTTATATCGGAATGAAGGTCGCCACCAAAGCGAATGTGCGCACCGCACAAGCCGCTCGCTCCAGCCTCAGCAAAGCGCTCAAAGTTTCCTTCACGGGTGGAGCAGTTATGGGACTCGGCGTTGCCGGTCTGGCCGTACTCGGACTTGGTGGTCTCTTCATCATTCTTAAATTCATTTTTGCTCCCGATGCTGCCGTAGATTCAGCGGAAATGATCCGTACCATCGAAGTACTTACAGGATTTTCTCTCGGAGCTGAATCTATCGCACTCTTCGCACGCGTTGGCGGTGGTATCTATACAAAGGCTGCCGATGTTGGCGCCGACCTCGTTGGTAAGGTAGAAGCAGGCATTCCCGAAGATGATCCCCGCAACCCCGCTACTATTGCGGACAACGTGGGTGACAATGTAGGCGACGTTGCAGGTATGGGCGCCGACCTGTTCGGCTCTTATGTAGCCACTGTACTTGCTACAATCGTACTCGGACAACAAACTACTGTTCTCGGGGATGATGGCCTCGGAGGCCTCTCTCCCATCCTTCTGCCAATGCTCATCGCAGGCGTAGGTATCTTGTTCTCTATTGTGGGAACATGGTTCGTGCGCATCAGCGAATCAGCAGGCATCAACACAGGAAATGTGCAGAAGG
>CBINHQ010000071.1:0-8640 GCA_966250475.1 uncultured Chitinophagaceae bacterium | reverse complement strand
ATAATTTCCCCGTCACATTCAACGCATCCCTCAATCCATTGCCCAGCAAATTAAATGAGAGAACGAGCATCATGATCGCGAAGCCTGGAGCTAGCGCCAGCATCGGATTTTGTGTTATGATGAAATTGTAATTTTCCTTTATCATCAACCCCCAACTCGGAGTGGGCGGCTGCACACCTACTCCAAGGAAACTAAGACCCGCCTCAATAACAATCGCTGAAGCGAAGTTTGAAGCAGCAATCACCATCACTGGTCCCATAATGTTTGGCCAGATATGTCTCACAATTGTGCGGGCATGAGAGAATCCAAGTGCCCGGGTTGCTTCCACATATTCAAGCTCGCGAACGGCCAGGACCTGTCCACGCACCAGCCTCGCAACACCAACCCACATCGTGAGACCCACAGCAATGAAGACCTGCCAGAATCCTTTTCCCAACGCGAGAGTGATCGCAAACACAAGCAGTAGTGTGGGAATACTCCAGATCACATTTATGAACCACATGATCACATCATCTGTCTTGCCACGAAAATAACCCGCGATGGATCCCAGCAACAGGCCAATCGTTAAAGAAATGATTACAGTGATAAGTCCCACACTCAGGCTCACGCGACTTCCAATAATGAGACGACTTAAAATATCCCTTCCATATTTATCCGTGCCGAGGAGGAATTTCTTCTTCACCACAGGATCTTCTGCAACCATTGCAATATGGTATGCCTGTCGTTCCGATAATTCTTCATCAATGAATTTTTGCACGATGACGGAATCGTCTTTCATCTGGTAAGAAGAAATTGGCAAGTAGTCATACTCGTCATTCTCTCCCTTCACCAGTCTTTGAACGAAATTTCCATCGCCGACTATCCAATTATTCCTCACCTTCAGAAATTGCTGGGTATATCCTGGAGAATTTCCTCCGATCTCAAGTATAATGCGATTGGCGTAAGGCGTATGATCAGGAGAAATGAAGTAAGCGAACACAGCAACGAAGGCGGTGGCAATGATAACCACCAGGCCCGCCATCGCGCCTTTGTTCTTGCGTAATCTTTTCCAGGCAGCTTGTTGAAAGGAAGCCATTGGGGCGTAAGATAATGAAGAGTGCCGAGCATGCCCTGAGGAGGGTCAGGCTGTGGCTTTTATTTAACCTTTCTGCCCTTCCATTCATACTTACCCACTTGACCGAAGAAGCCGGCAAGAAGAGTATACAAAATGTGGAGGGGTTGAAAGAATGGAAATTGGACTGACCAATTCTCCCTTCTAAAAAATTTCGCAGTGGAATTAAATAATGGAAGTTCAACCAGCGTCTTTGCAATTAACAATCCCGGGAAGAGCAACCAAAACAACGGATTCATGAAACCCAGGAGCAGCATTGTAGGAAAACTTAGATTGACCAAATAGACCAGCACAAGAATGAAGATCATATTTCGATCATCGTAATGTCTTGCCTTGCTTGCCCACCGAATTCTCTGACTGAAGAATGCGCTCCATGTCTTCACTGCCGCAGTGGACACAATCGCATGTTGCGACTTAAGGTAATGCACCTTCGTTGGATATCGTGAACGAATTTTTTGCATCAACAGCATATCATCTCCAGAGGCGATTTCATCAATTTCCTTGAATCCACCCACCTCAAAGAACACTGACCGCCTGTACGCGAGGTTTGCACCATTACACATGGCCAGCCTGCGATCATTCACCACTGCACCGGTAATTCCCTGCAGCATCATGAAGTCCATTGCCTGGAACTTTTGCACCAGTTGATCTCCGGCATCTATGAGCACAGGTGCCGCGACGAAGACCGATTCATTTCTGCTGATAAACCCTGCGATCGTGGAAAGCCATCTCGGTCCCGGAATGCAATCCGCATCGGTCGTGACAATGTATTCCCCGGTTGCTGCCTTCACTCCTTCCGTAATCGCCCTTTTCTTGTTGGAGTTTCTCCCTTCTTCTTCCATGCGGATCAGCCTCACATTGGCGAACCGACCGGAGATTGCCGCAGTTGAGTCCTCTGAGGAATCGTCCACTAATATCACTTCGAAATTTTGGCGAGGATAATCCTGCAGTTCCAGCGCCTTCAATAACCTTCCAATATGCTCTTCTTCATTGCGGGCTGGGATGATGACAGATAATTTGATGGAGGCTGGTTCCAACTCCTCAACCTCAGGAATTCTTCTCCATGATCGCCATAGATAAAGCAGGATAATGCTGTAAAGCACGAACAGCGATATAGTGATTACAGCTACGATCATGAACCAAACAAAGCTAAACAATGTGATCAGTGATGCAAAGCAGCCCGTATCTCTTCGGCATACTTGGCGTGCAGAACCTGGTGACCAGACGGGATGATGGTAATCGTACAATTCTCTTCAATTCCCTTACTGAATTTTTCTCCTCTCACAGGAAGAATGATCTTATCATGTTTTCCATAAATCAACCTGACAGGAATGTTTCGGCTTTTGATCAGCTTCTTTATCTTCTTCCTGTCCGGTCGAAGCTTTCGCAGCACGATCCATCGCTTGTACAACTCCATCCTTGCTTCCTTGTCATCAATATAGTAGTTCACAAATTTGTACACGCTTGGGTTGACGAGCCTTAATCGATTCAATAAATTCAACAATGCAAAGAACCATCCCGGGCGATGCATCGTGAAAGAAAATGCCTTCTTTCCTATCCAAGTCTGGGTGGAAAGCCAATACCAGAAATTTAACTTCAGCCCATCAGGAGCCAACAACACCATCCGTTCTATCCGGTCAGGCATCAGTTCAAACAAACTAAGCGACACTCTCCCCCCAAGGCTAAACCCAAGCAGGGTCATATTCTTTTCCCACAACCCCTCGTGCGCAAGTATTCCCTGAACAATCAGTGTGAGATCGCTGCCTGTGAAATTCAATTTCTCATTCCATTTTGTGGAGCCGTGAAATGGCAAATCAATGGCGATAAACGTAAAGCCCTCCACCTTCTCCAAAAAGCCAAAACCCGATGCCTGCTCCCCATAACCATGAAAGCAGACAACCAGCCTGGGCCCATCTCCAAAACGTAAATAACTGATGGAAGAGTGTTTATAACTGAATATTCGGGTCTCCAATTTGCCGGGGAATTTTTTCTTTAATAAAGTTCGGGCTATTCAAAAATAAAGCTAATTTTACTTAGTTGCACAAACAACTATATGCCAAACAACCATTTTAAGAAAGGAGAGCTTTACAGTTTCATCACGGGGCAGGCATCGACTGCCATCGCGAGGAGGCTGCAGAAGAAGTTCAATGTGGCAGGATTAAATCTCACCATTGAGCAGTGGAGCGTGCTGTATCACCTCTGGAAGCAGGATGGAATAAGCCAGCAGGATTTGTGCAATGCGACATTCAGGGACAAACCGAGCATCACAAGGCTGGTGGACAACCTTGAGAAACTAGGATTGGTGAAACGTGTTCCCTCCGAGAGCGACAGGAGAATTAACCTGGTGTTTCTGACAAAGCAGGCACAGAAATTACAGGATGAGAGCATGAATCTTGCTGAAGAAACATTGAATGAGGCCTTGGAAACCGTTCCGCAGGAAAAGATTGAAGTATGTAAGGAAGTATTGCAAATAGTATATGACAATCTGAAGTTGAAATGAGGCTTGTTGCCCGTTTCGCTTTGACAATAACAATTAAATTTTATAACGATGAGCACCACAACCGAAAAGAGATCCGTCCTGAAGGGCGGCGAATGGCTGATAAAGGAATCATCACCATCGGAAACCTTCATTCCCGAAGAGTTTTCAGAGGAGCAGAAAATGATCAGGGACATGTGCGACCAGTTCCTGGACAATGAGATCTATCCCATTCTGGACAGGATTGACAATCTGGAAGAAGGATTGATGAAATCGCTCGTACAGAAGGCAGGTGAACAGGGATTGCTGGCAACTTCCTTCCCCGAGGAGTATGGCGGATTGGGCAAAGACTTCATCACATCAACGCTGATTAACGAGTACATGGGAGGGGGACATTCGTTTTCGGTGGCCGTGGCTGCGCATACGGGCATTGGCACGTTGCCGATACTGTATTTCGGTACCGATGAACAGAAGAAAAAATACATACCAAAATTAATTACCGGCGAGTGGGCAGGCGCGTATGGTCTCACAGAACCAAATAGTGGAAGCGATGCGTTAGGTGCGAAGACTACCGCAAAGTTGAGTGCGGATGGAAAGTATTATCTGCTGAACGGCCAGAAGTGCTGGATCACGAATGGTGGATTCGCGCAAGTTTATACAGTATTTGCAAAGGTTGATGGTGATAAATTCACTGGATTCATTGTTGAGAGAGGAACGGAAGGGTTCACGCAGGGTCCGGAAGAACACAAGATGGGCATAAAAGGATCATCAACCGTGCAGCTTTACTTCCAGGATGCGAAGGTACCTGTGGAGAATGTGCTGGGAGAAATTGGCAAAGGACACAAGATTGCATTTAACATTCTAAACATCGGAAGACTGAAACTTTGTGCTGCTGCAGTGGGAGGAGCGAGGAGAGCTTTAAACACTTCCGTGGAATATGCGATCACCAGAGAGCAGTTCAAGCAACCGATCTCAAATTTTGGCGCGATAAAGCACAAACTCGCGGAGATGGCCATCAAGATTTTCGTAGCTGAGTCTGCACTCTATCGCACCGCTGAAATGATCGATGGAAAGGAACGCGAATTGCTGGCCTCTGGCCAACCTTTCAATGAAGCACTGCTTGGCGCCGCGGAAGAGTACGCTATCGAATGCGCGATGTTGAAAGTATTCGGCAGCGAAGCGCTCGACTTTGTGGTAGATGAAGGCGTACAGATCCATGGAGGTAACGGCTTCAGCGCTGAGTACAATATTTCGAGAGCATACCGCGACAGCAGGATCAACAGAATTTATGAAGGAACTAATGAGATCAACAGACTGCTTACTCTCGATATGACACTCAAGCGCGCCATGCAAGGTCGCCTCGACCTGATGGGACCCGCAATGAGCGTGCAAAAAGAATTGATGAGCATCCCTGAATTCGGCGATGGAGATGATGGACCATTCGCTTCGGAAAGAAAGCTGGTGGCGAACATGAAGAAGGCAATACTCGTTACTGCCGGTGCCGCTGTTCAAAAACTAATGATGAAGATCGAAGGCGAACAGGAGATCCTGATGCATCTCGCTGACATGGCAATTGAAGTCTTCAACTCAGAAAGCGTACTGCTTCGCGTAATGAAACTTTCTGAAACAGTTGGTGAAAAAGAAATGAAGGATTACCACAACATCATGCGCACATACATCTACGATGCCGCCGATAAGGTGAACAAGCACGGCAAAGACGCGGTAAATGCATTTGCCGAAGGCGATGAACAGAGAATGATCCTGATGGGATTGAAACGCTTCACTAAGGCAGAGCCATTCAATACTAAGAATGCAAGAAGGGAATTGGCGGAGAGGATGATTGGGGAGAGGAAATACTGCTTTTGACGGTTTGAGGTTGGAGGTTTGAGGTTTGGGTTTGGGGGGTTAAGGTTTAAAAGTTTAAAGGTTTAAGGGTTTAAAGGTTGGTATTGGTTGTAAGACGTTCTCTCAAACTTCGAACTTCAAACTCCAAACAGTAAAGAGATAGCTCAAATCCTTTCCAACCCCTAAACCTTTAAACTTTTAAACTTTTAAACCTAAAACTCCAGATTCATAAACTCAGGCTTTATTAGCTCCGCCATAAATCATCTTCAACTCTTCCCTGGTAGTCTGTAATTCTTCAAGCACACTCACGCGGCGGCGTTCGAGGAAGATGCCGGTGGAGAGGAGAATGGATGAGAAGATTCCTATAAAATAGTAAACGGTGTACGTGTCTCCAATATGGGGAGTGTTCATCAAATAGTACACGATATACACGAACGCGTAACCTCCGTAGGCAAACAGGAGTGCAGCGACCATGCAAGCCTTGCCACTTGCCTTTTGGTGAACAATGGAAATCTTTACCTGCCTGATGAAGAAGTACACAGAATAAATAAGTACGATCAATAATCCCGGCGCCATAGCGATTGTGGCAGATTGCACATTAAAGCCATTGATGGCAATGATAAGCACCTCCATCACTAACAACACAGGCACTGCAATCTGAAGTTTCTTCCTGAATGAGGAAGTATGACTGAAATACGTCATGAAGGTCAGAATCAATGGTGCATCGAGAAAATTATTTACGAGTCCGAAATAATGGAGAAAGTTCTTGTTTACCTGTGGCTCAAGAAATGGTTGCGAGAAAAAATTAAAGAGAAACAGCATCGTAAAATATACGACGAGTGCAGGGAAACTTTTGTACCATGCCAGTCTAAGTGCGAGTATGCTGAGGATGGGAATCAACATCGTTATAGTTGATATCAATCCCACCACTTCTAACCAGGTCATAATGGCGATTTTTCTTAAGGATAAGGGGTATCAGATCGTTTTCACCGGGTCTGACCGCTCATCGCAATATTAACGATAGTTATAATCACATAGTTTCAATTGCCACCTGATTGTCGAAAAATTGAGTAAAAGCGTGATATGAAAAACGTAAAACTACGAGTACCCACATAGGGGTTTTTGTTGCTGAAAGGATATAATATACTCTTATCTATGAGGTTCAGAAAGAGTTGTGTAGTCTATAAAACCATCCCCGACCCATAGACTCTTAACTCCTTAAACCTCTAAATCCAACTCCGAACCTCAAACCCCAAACCACTAGAGTTCCGCCGGAAACGGATCCCCCCGATGGCAAGTATAGCAGGTCACCACGTTGAGATACTCGGGTCTCCGCAATGTATCGTAATAGAAATATTCTTTGTTGATCTGGATGGTAAGGCGCATCATCTTTCTCGCCTCTTCCTTCATCTGATTGGCATCAGAAGCGAAGTTTAGGCTGTCAGGAAATTTTTCATCGAAGGGAGCGTGACAGAAACTGCAGGTTACTCCCAGTGCCTTTGTATATGTCTGCATGATGCTGTCGAGCTTCTGATCGCTGATATCCTGTGGAAGAACTTTCAGGTTCTCGTGTGCGTTTGAGGGTGGCCTGGTAGCAGCAATTGAGAGAGTGACCAGAGCCAGTATTGCTGCCAAAGCGAATAATTTCCTGTAATGCATCAGTCGTTGGTTTAAAGTTTAAAATACAATTATTGACCGGGTTTTACCTAAAGTTTAGGATAATTGGACGGCCATTACTTCGAAAAGGTGGCCTGTGAACCCCGGTGGTATTGTACCTTTGCGGTTATATCCTTTAAGAAATGTCAGATACTGTAACAGCCCCCCTCACCGCGAAAGACTTCGCCACCGATCAGGAAGTGCGTTGGTGTCCCGGTTGTGGGGATTACTCCATACTCGCGCAAGTGCAGAAGGTAATGCCAACATTGAACATTCCGCGCGAAAATATCGTGATCATATCGGGAATCGGTTGCAGCAGCCGCTTTCCGTATTACATGAACACCTACGGAATGCATTCCATCCACGGACGTGCAACCGCGATTGCTTCCGGATTGAAAGCAACGAGACCAGAACTGAGCGTTTGGATCGTTACCGGTGATGGCGATAGCCTCAGCATTGGAGGAAATCATACCATACATCTTCTTCGTCGCAACTTCAACGTGAACATCCTGCTCTTCAACAACCAGATCTATGGATTGACGAAGGGGCAGTACTCTCCCACTTCCGAAGCGATGAAGGTGACCAAGTCAACTCCCTTCGGAAGCATCGATCATCCATTCAATCCACTCGCTCTTGCAATGGGAGCCGATGCTTCGTTTGTAGCGAGAACAATGGATCGCGATCCGAAACACTTGCAGGCGATGTTGATCAGGTCGAATCAGCATAAAGGTGCTTCCTTCCTCGAGATCTATCAGAATTGCAACATCTTCAACGATGGGGCCTTCGAAATATTCACAGAGAAAGGAACGAAGCCGCAGGAAACATTGTTCCTCGAAAATGGCAAGCCACTCATCTTCGGCACAGCAGGTGACAAGGGCATAAGGCTCGATGGATTCAATCCGCAAGTAGTCAACCTTAATGAAGGTTTCTCCGCCGATGATCTCTGGATTCATGATGAGAGCGACATATACAAGGCGCAGATACTTACAAGAATCTTCGACAATCCACAAAAGGAAGGTCATCTTCCCAGGCCATTCGGCGTTTTCTATCAAAATGACAGACCATGTTACGAAGAAACGATGGCGCTTCAGATCGAGGACGCAAAGGCCAGGAAGTCTGCCGACCTCGACAAGTTGCTTCGTGGAAATGAAGTGTGGACGATCAATTAACCGGAGCCGCTTCCCTGTTTTGTGATTGCATTGCCTTGTCTGCATTTTCAAACACGCGACGCTTCTTCATCTCATACCACCATTTCGGAGCGGTCTTCTTCATCAGTGTGTCGATGCTTCGCATGCCTACGAGATTCCATGCGCCCTTTAGCTTTCCTGCAAACGAAGGCTGAAACGCCCGAAGACTCATTGCAAACCCACTTTCGAGATACTCCATGTGATGCCAGTATCCCGCAGGCATGAACAATGTATCGCCGTGTTCCAACACCAAATCATATCCGTTCGCGAATCTTAATGCCGGGAATTGCTCGTAGTCAGGAGTACCATTACCTTCATGGTAATTCGAGAAGTCGGCAAGACTCAACACTTCGAAAGGCTTTCTG